>JAQSCR010000055.1 GCA_029945495.1 Pseudolabrys sp.
GCGTCGACATCGAGAAAGGCGCGCTGGCCGGCAAGGGATTGGAAATCTGCTGGGTCAAGAATCCGGTCGATGCGTTTTTCGCGCAAATCCAGGGCTCGACGCGCGTCAAGCTCGATGACGGCGAACTGCTGCGGCTGAACTATATCGCCAGCAACGGCAAGCCCTATACGCCGGTCGGCCGTTTGCTGATCGAGCGCGGCATCTTCACGCCGGAAGAAATGTCGATGGACAAGATCCGCGACTTCATGGAAGCGAACCCGGAAGAAGGCCAGGCGTTGCGCGAGAAGAATCGGTCTTTCGTGTTCTTTTCCAAGACCACGCTGCAGGCGAAGGACGAATGTCTGGGCGCCCAGGGTATCGCACTCACACCGGGACGCTCGATCGCGGTCGATCCAAAGGTTCACGTTTACGGCACGCCGGTCTGGATCGCCGCTACATTGCCGCTCAAGAGCGCCGCGCCCGAAGAGTCATTCCAGCGTCTGAGGGTGGCGCAAGACACCGGCTCCGCGATTCGCGGGCCGGCGCGCGCCGACATCTATTTCGGCCACGGCCCGGACATTCCCTCGATCGCTGGCCGCATCAAGCAATTCGGCCAATTCGTCATGCTGATGCCGCGCGTGGCGGCGATGGCCGATGAGGTCAGCGGCAGGGTCGTGCCGCTGCCGCGGCCGCGGCCGAAGGACATCGTCGCCAATAACACGGCGCTGCCGGCGCCGCGGCCGTGAGCCGGGCACCATGAGCCGTGACGGCAGGCGCCGCGTTCTGTCCTACGAAGAACGCGTGCTGTGGACGACGATCACCAAGGCGATCACGCCGCTGCGCGATGCGCCGGCCGCTGCGGCCGTCGAGCCCGTCCACGCCGAGCTTGCCAAGCCGCGCAAGGCCCCGCCGGTTTTCGTCAAACCCGCCAAGGCGCATAAACCGGCTGCGCCGGCAAAGCCCGCGGCGCCGGTGAAGCCCGCGCCGGCGATCGAGCCGCTCGGCCGCCGCATGCGGCGCAGCCTCGCGCGCGGCAAGGAAGGCATCGATGCGCGTATCGATCTGCACGGGCTGACGCAGGCGCAGGCGCATGACGCGCTGTTGCGGTTTTTGCGGACGGCGAGCGCGCGCGACGCACGTCTGGTGCTGGTGATCACCGGTAAAGGAAAACGCGGCGACGGCGATGGGGAGCGCGAACGCGGCGTGCTGCGCCGCCAGGTGCCGCAGTGGCTGAGCCAGCCGGAATTCCGCGACGTCGTTATCGGTTTCGAGGACGCCCACATCGCCCATGGCGGGGAAGGCGCGCTCTATGTCCGGGTGCGGCGGAGCCGGGCCATTTAGCGGTGCCGAACCGGCCGCCGCTTGCCGCGGTGGCCGGCGTCGGATCGACGATCCGAACCATTGACCCTCGCCATCAGGCGGGAAATGCCGATCCAGAGTTCGAAGACATCGGCTTCGATCTCTTCAGGTCGTATGCCCAGGCTGCGTTCATCCGGCGCCAACCCCCCGCCTCGCTGCTTCCGCTCACGCATTTTCACCAACCCCCATGCCCCGGCGCCTGTGCAACGGTGCCAGACGTCCAACACAACCATGAGGATACAACGCCATATAATACATGTATCAAGAATATTTTATACTAACTTAGACATAACCCTGGCGGGGCCCTAGGCTGTGGCCTTGTCGTCCGGCGTCGCGGCCAGGCGAAGGATTTCCAGGGCGATGACCGGGTCGCCGGCGCGCAGCGGGAACGGGCTGCTGCCGGCGTTGAATAGATGGAAGTGCAGACGGCCCTTGAAGCCAGGCTCGATATGCAGCGTGGTCGACGCCACAATGCCGTGGCGACAAAGCGCCACCGCGGTGCCGATTCGGCCAAGATAGTCGCGCGGCAAGTCGATGCTTTCCGCCGTGCTCGCCTGCACGGCGACGCCGGCCGCCAGTTCAAATCCCTTGGCGTGGCCGATGTCGATGGCCATGCCGTTTGCCGTGCCGACACTGGTATGAAGCGTCAGCTCGATCGACGCGGCGCGCAGGTTTTCCGCAACGAATGGTTTAATACCGATAATGCCGTCTTTTGCGGCCCGCGCGATCTGGTGGTTTACCAGCAGACCGGCGCCGGCGATGCGGGGCGTCGCGTCCGCGGTATAGGGCGCCGGGCTGCCTTCGCTGAACGATTCGCTGAGCCAATAGTCCGAGCTGTGTCCGGTCAGGCGGCCAAGTTTCCCGGCCATCGCGCGCGAGATCGGCTGTCGCCCGTTGATGATGTTGTTGACCGACTGGCGCGACACGCCGGTCGCCTTGCTGACGGCAACCTGATCGAGCCCCAGACGACGGAGCTCCGCTCTCAAATGCGCGCCTGGTGTTGCGCGCCCGGCTTCCCTATCGGCGTTGGCCTCGCCCCGGCTGCCCGCGGACATGGTGTTGCTCCTCGAGAAGAATATTTATTCCTACTCAGGGCAATGTTAAATGTCCCGGGGCTCAACCGTTAATTGTAAATTTAAATCGAAAATACCGGCAGGGGCTTGAATCGATTACAGAATAAATCGGCTCAAATCGGTGTTTTTGGCCAGGTCGCCGATGTGCTTGTCGACGTAAGCCGCGTCGACCCGCACGGTTTCGCCGGAGCGGTCGGTGGCGGCAAACGAGATTTCGTCGAGCACCCGCTCCATCACGGTCTGCAGGCGGCGCGCGCCGATATTCTCGATCGCCGAATTCACCGACACGGCGATATTGGCGATAGCGTCGATTGCGTCTTCAGTGAAATCGAGGGTGACGCCTTCGGTGGCGAGCAACGCGACATATTGCTTGATCAGCGAGGCTTCCGGCTCGGTGAGGATGCGACGGAAATCGTCGCGCGTCAGCGCCTGCAATTCGACACGGATCGGCAGCCGGCCCTGCAATTCGGGCAGCAGGTCGGACGGCTTTGAGATGTGGAACGCGCCCGACGCGATGAACAGAATATGGTCGGTCTTCACCGGCCCATGCTTGGTGTTGACGGTGGTGCCTTCGATCAGCGGCAAGAGATCGCGTTGCACGCCCTCGCGCGACACATCGGCGCCGGAGCGGCCTTCGCGCCCGGCGATCTTGTCGATCTCGTCGAGGAAGACGATGCCGTTCTGCTCGACCACCTTGATCGATTCCAGAACGAGCTGCTCGTTGTCCAAGAGCTTGTCGGATTCCTCGTTGATCAGGATATCGTGCGATTCCAGCACGGTGACGCGCCGCGTCTTGGTGCGGCCGCCGCCCATCTTGCCGAAGATATCGCCGATATTGATGGCGCCCATCTGCGCGCCGGGCATGCCGGGAATTTCGAACATCGGCATGCCGGAGCCGGCGCCTGACTGCACCTCGACTTCGATTTCCTTGTCGTTGAGTTCGCCCTGGCGCAGCCTTTTGCGGAAGCTTTCGCGCGTCGCCGGGCTCGATCCGGGGCCGACCATCGCGTCGAGTACGCGCTCTTCCGCCGCCATTTCGGCCCGCGCCTGCACGTCTTTTCGCTTCCGCTCGCGCGTCAGCGTGATGGAAATTTCCACCAGATCGCGGATGATCTGCTCGACGTCGCGGCCGACATAGCCGACCTCGGTGAATTTGGTCGCTTCGACCTTGAGGAACGGCGCGCCGGCGAGCTTAGCCAGGCGCCGCGAGATTTCGGTCTTGCCGACGCCGGTCGGCCCGATCATCAGGATATTTTTCGGCAGCACCTCTTCGCGCAATTTGTCGTCGAGCTGCAAACGGCGCCAGCGGTTGCGCAGCGCAATGGCGACGGCGCGCTTGGCGTCGTTCTGGCCCACAATGAAGCGGTCGAGTTCGGAAACGATTTCGCGCGGGGAGAAGTCGGTCAACGGGCGTACTCGATTACGATTTCAAGGATTCAATGGTGACGTTGCGGTTGGTGTAGACACAGATGTCGGCGGCGATATCGAGCGATTTGCGTACGATCGCTTCGGCGTCGAGCGGCCCGTCGATCAGCGCGCGGGCGGAGGCCAGCGCATAATTGCCGCCGGAGCCGATGCCGGCGACGCCCATTTCCGGCTCCAGCACGTCGCCGGTGCCGGTCAGCACCAGCGAGACATTGACGTCGGCGACGATCATCATAGCTTCCAGCCGGCGCAGGTAGCGGTCAGTGCGCCAATCCTTGGCCAGCTCGACCGAGGCGCGCAGCAACTGGCCGGGATACTGCTCCAGCTTGCTTTCCAGCCGCTCGAACAGCGTGAAGGCGTCGGCGGTGGCGCCGGCAAAGCCGCCGATCACGTCGCCTTTGCCTAATTTACGGACTTTTTTGGCATTGGACTTGACGATGGTCTGGCCGATCGACACCTGGCCGTCGCCGCCGATGACGACCGTGCCGCCCTTGCGGACGGTGAGGATGGTGGTGCCGTGCCAAGTTGGGACTTCGTTGCCTGCCATATACCCTTAGCCCTTGCGCCTTACCCATTGCGACCCGGGTCATCTAGGCACGGCGGCAAGCGTTTGCAAACGGGGCCGATTGCATCGTGGCGCGACCTTCTGCCCGCTGACTCCGGTCATTCGCCGCGTTGACAATGCCGGGATGGTGCCTACATTTCACCTTATGATCGCCCGGTTGAGCCACACAGCGCGTCGTTTTTCCCGCGCGGGTCACCTGCACGCAGGCAGGTAACCCGGGCGACTGCTGTCTGTCGTCCCGGGCTCTTCAATATCCCCCAAAACCTTAAGTCCTAATGGCGCGTCTTGGCCGATGCTGAGCATCGGATTTGCGCGCGACCGCAGTTTAAGCCGCGAGGCAGGACCATTTGTAGTGGCAACGCTCGCTAGAATTCTGAGAGAGACGGAACGAATCATGACGACAATGCAGCGTAAAGAATTGCCTCCCATCACCGTGAGTGGAATGGACTTCGACCGGCTCGATCGCCTGGCCGCGGCGGCCGCCAGCACGTTGCCGCGCACAGCTGATTTTCTGGCGCGGGAGATCGCGCGCGCCGCCATCGCGCCCTCCGGCTTCGTCTTGCATGGCCTGGTGACCATGGGATCGCAGGTGGAATTTCGGGACGACACCACGGGCCAGTCACGGTCGGTGCAACTCGTCTATCCGGAGGAGGCTGACTTCGAGGCAGGCAGGCT
>JAQSCR010000056.1:0-2621 GCA_029945495.1 Pseudolabrys sp.
ACCCGTTCGGCCGAGCGCGACAATGCTGACGGGAAATAGTCGTGCGGCACGCTCGCCCGGTCGTTGAATTCGGTCGGCACCGGGCCGGGGCAGAGCGCGCAGACCTTGACGCCGTCGGCCTTCAATTCCTCATGCAGTGCTTCGGTGAGCGACACCACATAGGCCTTGCTGGCGTGATAGACCGCCATGCCGGGGCCGGGCATGAAGCCGGCGATCGACGCGACATTGAGGATGCCGCCCTTGTGGCGGGTGACGCTGTCGATGAAGCGCAGCGTCAGGTCGGTCAGCGCGCGGTTGTTGAGATCGACGATGGCCAACTGGCGGGCGCGGTCGAGCAGGGCGGCATCGCCCAACAGGCCGAAGCCGGCATTGTTGACGACGACCGCCGGCTCCAGCCCTTGCGCTTGCAGCGCCGCAGCGAGCTTGGCCGGACCTTCCGGCTGGCTGAGATCGGCGCCGATGACGTGCGGGCGCGCAAAGCCCTTCGCGGCGATCTCGTCGGCCAATTTATTAAGCTCGGCTTCGCGCCGCGCCGTAATGACCAACGCGTGGCCATGGCTGGCGATTTCATGCGCCAGCGCGGCTCCTATTCCGGCCGACGCGCCGGTGATTAAACATACGGGAAGGTTACTGGAACCACTGCCTGACATGTAATAATGAATGCGCGACAACGCGGCGTAATGCAATAACGAGGACATAAAGCGTGGCTGGGCTTCAAGACAAGATCGTTCTGATCACCGGCGCGGCCGGCGCCATCGGCGCGGCCGTGACCGCCGCCGTGAAGGCGCAGGGCGGCCTCGTCATCGCCTCCGACCTGAAAACCGGCAACGGCATCGATCAGGCGCTCGACGTCACCTCGGAAGCCGACTGGCAGCGCGTCACCGGGGCAATCGCGCAGACGCACGGCAGGCTCGACGGCCTCGTTAACGCCGCCGGCATCGCCATTGTCGGCAGCATCGAGAAGACCGACTTCGCCACCTGGCGGCGGGTGCTGTCGATCAATCTCGACGGCACCTTCCTCGGCTGCAAATACGCTTTCCCGCTGCTGCGCAAAAAGGGCGGCGCGATCGTCAATTTGTCGTCGGTGCTCGGCCTGGTCGGCAGTTCGAACCTCGCTGCCTATACGGCGTCGAAAGGCGGCGTCTCGCTGCTGACCAAATCGGTGGCGCTCAACGGCGCGCGCTACAAGCCGCCGGTGCGCTGCAACGCCGTATGTCCGGCCTTCATCGCCGGCGCCATGGTCGACGACATCGCCGGCGGCGGCGGCAAACGCGATCCGCAGGCGGTGCACCAGAAGCTCACGAGCGACATTCCGTTGCAGCGTCTCGGCCAGCCGGACGAAGTCGCCTCATTGTGCGCGTATTTATTGTCGGATGCCGCGTCGTTCATCACCGGCGCCGATGTGCCGATCGACGGCGGGCTGACGGCGAGGTAGCTCTTCTACCCCTGCATCAGCGCGGTGACATGCGCCGCGGCCGAACGCGCCAGCCCTTGCAGATCGTAGCCGCCTTCGAGCACCGAGACGATGCGGCCTTGCGCGCTGTCGTTGGCTATGTCCATCAGCCGCTGCGTCACCCAGGTATAGTCGGCCTCGACCAGATTGAGATTGGCGAGCGGATCGCGCGTATGCGCGTCGAAGCCGGCCGAGATAATGAGTATATCGGGCCGGAAATCGCGCAAGCGCGGCAGGATCACCGTCTCCATCGCCTCGCGAAATTGGACGCCACCGTCGCCGGCGCGCAACGGCGCGTTGACGATGGTGTTGAATTCGCCGCGCTCGGTAATCGAGCCGGTGCCGGGATAAAGCGGCATCTCGTGGGTCGAGCAATACAGCACGCTTTTGTCGGCCCAGAAAATATCCTGCGAGCCATTGCCGTGATGCACGTCGAAGTCGACGATGGCCGCGCGCTCGACGCCGTAGCGCGTCCGCGCGTAGCGCGCCGCGATCGCCGCGTTGTTGAAGAAGCAGAAGCCCATCGGCTTCGCCGTCTCGGCGTGATGGCCGGGCGGGCGGGTGACGACGAAAGCATTCGATGCTTTCTGGTTCATCACCTCGTCGACCGCGAAGGCCGCGCCGCCGGCGCCGCGCAACGCCGCCTCGAAACTGCCGGGCGACATCGAAGTGTCGGCATCGATCCGCACCATGCCTTCCGACGGCGAGGCGTTGCGGATCTCCTGGAAATATTCCAGCGGATGCACCAACGTGACGATCTCCTCGGTCGCCATCGGCGCCTGCTCACGGATCAGGATCTGGAATCGCTCGTCCTCAAGCGCCTGCTCGACCGCGCGCATGCGGTCCGGCCGCTCCGGATGGCCGGGCGGCGTCTGGTGATCGAGGCAGGCGGGGTGTGAAATGAGGAGTGTGGACATTTCGATTATGTAACGCTGGTGGCGGGGTGTTGCAAACCGTTCGCGTGGTTGTCTTCGGTATCTGTTTTGTGGGGGCAAGCTTCCGCGTTCTCGCGGCGCGAAAGCGCCCGAGGCTTGAAATATTCTCCCCCTTCCCGAAAGAAGAGGGGGACGGCGCACCGAAAGGCGCGTCGTTTCTTAGTTTCACGCATCTCTTTCGAGATGCGTGGCGCCTCTCGGCGCGCCGTCCGGCGCTTTCGCGGCAGCCGGGC
>JAQSCR010000056.1:2631-5066 GCA_029945495.1 Pseudolabrys sp.
CTTCCGGCGGCTATTGGCCTTCCAGAGCGGCCGGGTCCTCGGCCCTTTTGGGCACCGAGCACCCTTTTGCCCCGGCAAGGCCAACGGCTTCGCACCGTCAGCCGGCTCCCGGCGGGGGGTCCTAGTGCCCGCGCAGACAAGTTTACGCAGTCTGCGCAAGCTTGACTGCTTTGTGGAGCCCCGGCACCGCCCGAGCGCGTGAGGTCAGCTTAACCCCATGCCCGCGGACGTCGACCCAATCCCCACGAGCCGGCGCTACCGGTTCATGCCCCTCAGGGGGATCGAGCTGAATACTAGGTATATTAACATAGGATAGTTGTCAAGATAAGAGATGAAAGAATTTTGTATGGCCGGCCATAGCCCTCCGAAGGAGGGTGTCGCTCTGCCGGCCTATGTTGAGGCCATCCACGACTTGCTCGCTGAAGCGCCTTTCAGAAAGACGTGGATGGCCGGGACAAGCCCGGCCATGACGGCGGAGCGACGATGAGCTACGTCAGCGCCTTTAAACTCACACCCTTCGGCGGCGGGATATTGTCGGGCACGAAGAAATCGACCTGCAAAGGCTGGCTCGGGTTGACCCGGTACTGGTCGAAATCGGTGACGCCTTCGCCGGCCAGGAAGGTGTCGTCGATGAGGAAGTTGCCGGTGAACGTCTTGGACTTCTGGAAGATGCGCCAGGCGGCCTCGGCCAGAATGTCCGGCGTGCGCGACATGTTGATGAGCGCGTCGCCGCCAAGCAGATTGCGCACCGCGGCCGTGGCGATGGTGGTGCGCGGCCATAGCGCGTTGACCGCGATCTTGCCGCGCTGCTCGCCGGCAAGGCCGAGCACGACGAGGCTCATTCCGAACTTCGCCATCGCATAGGCGGTCGCCGGCGCGAACCATTTTTCCTGCATATCAAGCGGCGGCGACAGCATCAGAATGTGCGGGTTCGCCGACTTCAAGAGATGCGGCAACGCGTATTTCGACACCATGAAGGTGCCGCGCGCATTGATCTGGTGCATCAGGTCGAAGCGTCGCATGTCGGTTGCCGGAACTTGCGTCAGTTGAATGGCGCTGGCGTTGTTGACGACGATGTCGAGCCCGCCGAAATGCGCCGCCGTTCTGTCGAGCGCATCCTTCACCGCCGCCTCGTCCCGCACGTCGACGGCGAGCGCCAATGCCTTGCCACCGGCTTTTTCGATCTCGGCCGCGGCAGTATGAATGGTGCCTTCCAGCTTGGGATGCGGATCGACGGTCTTGGCGGCGATGGCGACATTGGCGCCGTCGCGCGCCGCCTTGAGTGCGATGGCGAGCCCAATGCCGCGCGACCCGCCGGTGATGAACAGCGTCTTGCCCTTCAGCGACATGGCTTTCGTCCTTCCCGAAACAGGCCTGGCCCTTCTGAACAGGCGTTTAGCACACAAGCCGCCTTTGACCTATCGCAACAGCCATCGGTGCGCGGTGGTGTTGAATGAATCTAAGATAGAAGGAGGGACCATTCATGTCAGTCGCGCTTTCCACGGACGAATTGCTGGCCACGCTGAAGAAGCTGTCGGCCGACCATGGTCTCACCGGCCGCGATGGCGCCAACCACGGACTGGCCGGCGAGGCGGAAAAGATCGGCGCCAAATGGTGGTTCGGCGGGCGCAAGGTCACCTACCGCATGTCGTGCCGGCTGTCGGCGCCGGATCGCACGGTGCATTTCCGCGACGTCGTCGCCGAGCGAAGCTGGGGCATTCCGCCGCCGACATTGACGGTCGAGACGACGACGACCAGCGGCTGGAAGCGCTCCGGCACGCGCAAGGACGTTTCACTGGGCGGCCAGGGCGGCACGCTCGACTATGCCAGCTTCCGTGATGCGGTCGAGAAGGCGGTCAGCGCGGCGGGCTGGACGTTCCATCTTGAAGGCGGACGCATGCCCTGAAAGTTAGTCCGCCAGCGCCGCTTCGGCGTCGGTGATACTTTGCGCACCCTCGGTGACGCTGCGCTCGAGGCCGGAGGCCTGCACCGCGACATTCTCGGCAAAGAACCGCGCCAACGCAACGCGCGCCGCGCCATCGCCGTTGTCGCGCAAGGCGGCCAAAGCCTGATCGGCCAGCATGCAGCCGCCGGCGGCATTGCCGAACAGCCGCAAATAGGGCGTCGCGCCAGCCAGCGCATCCGCCGATGATTTCTGCGCCAGCAGCCAATGCGTCGCGCGCTCCAGGCTATCGACCGCTTCGCCTAAGCGCTTGGCCGTCTCGCCGAAAGCCGGCGCGTTGCTGGCTTTGACCGCCGCGACGGTGCCGCGCAATTCCTTGATGTAGGCGGCGACGGTGTTGCCGCCTTCGAGCGGCACCTTGCGGGTCACCAGGTCTATGGCTTGGATGCCGTTGGTGCCTTCGTAGATCGCGGCGATGCGGGCGTCGCGATAATGCTGCGCCGCGCCGGTCTCCTCGATGAAGCCCATGCCG
>JAQSCR010000057.1:0-517 GCA_029945495.1 Pseudolabrys sp.
TCAACGGCCTGCTGCGCCATATCAGCCAGCACCGCATAGGCGCCGCCGAAGGTGACGACCGCGAGTTTGGAAAAGAACAGTCCGATCGACACCATGACGTGATGCGGACCCAGCACAATCGCGGCGATCGCGACCGGCGCCCACCAGATCGCCAGCCCGACAAGGATGGATGTCGCGGCCTGCCGCCATCGGCCCTCTGTCGGGGCGACGACGTTATCGTTTGCGGCGACGCCTAGCCGTTCCGGATAAGTGCGCGCCACCAGGAATCCGACCGCGCCGGCGCCAATGACGATCAGCGGGAACGGCAGGTCGAGAAAGAATATGCCAACGAAAGCGGCCGCCGCCAGGCCGATCAGCAGCCTCGACTTCAGCGCCCGCTTGCCGATGCGGATCAAGGCTTCGACGACAATCACCAGTACCGCCGCCTTGATGCCGAACAGTGCTCCGTCGATCGGCCCAAACCCGCGGCCATAGGCGTAAAGCAGGCTCAGGCCCAGCATCACGAAAGCGCCGGGCA
>JAQSCR010000057.1:527-5064 GCA_029945495.1 Pseudolabrys sp.
GCCCGCCGCGCACGCCGTGCAGCAGCCAGCCGGCATAGGTGGCGAGTTGCGTCGCCTCCGGTCCGGGCAGCAGCATGCAGAAGTTCAGCGCGTGCAGGTATTGCGCCTCCGGCACCCACTTCTTCTCGTCGACGACGATGCGGTGCATCAAGGCGATCTGGCCGGCCGGCCCGCCGAACGACAGGCAGCCGATCTTAAACCAGACCTTGAGCGCTTCGCCGAAGCTCGGCTTTGGCGAAGCAGTGTCGCTTGTGTTCATGTTTATGCTGCCACATTTATCTTATTGCGCATGATCTTATCCGAAAACCAGTGCCCAATTTTCGGGATCATACGCGTGCTGGCCAATTATGCCGCTCGTCGGCGGCAAAGCGCAGCCAGGCGAACAACGCATCATAGATGACAAAGCCCTGCTTGAGCAGTCCATGGTCGTCATCGCCAGCCAGCGCCGACAGGCCGAGCGATACGGCGTGCAGGCCGGCTGATTCCGGCGCGAGATCGGGCCGCGCCGTATCGGCGCCGCGCACGATCAATGCGAGACGTGCGAGCGACGGCTCGCTCTCCAGCCCGAACAGCTTCAACAAAGTGTCGAAGCTGCAGCGTTCGCCCTCGTGCGAAATCTCGACATTGGCAATGTCGAACGGAATGCCGCCGAACTCGGCCGCAGCGGCTTCGACATAGTCGGGATCGACGAACAGGAATTTCGCATCGGCATCGATGAACCGCGTGATCAGCCAGGGGCAGGCGATGCGGTCGATCTTCGGCCGCCGCCTTGTAATCCAGGTGCTGGGCCGGCTCGGCATGATGCGGTCGGCGGTTTTGCGGTTCACCATCGGCAGCTTGGCTTCCAGCCAGGCGGCTTGGCCGCCGGTCAGCATCGCGGCGTCGTAACCGGCGGCCCGCAGCTCGGCGGTGATGTTCTGGCTCAGCTCCTTGCCGGCCTTGCAGGCAATGACGATCGGCCGCGCGCGGTCGAGCGTCGCGATCCAGTCTGCAAGCGCGGTCGGTTCGTACCAGCGCGAGGCCGGCAACAGCCCGGCCACCGATTCGTAAATGTCGCGACGGCGCACGTCGATGATCTGCGGCGCGCGCGGCGTCGCCATCATCGTCCAAAGTTCTGTGGATGAAATTGAGAAGCTTTGCGCAAGCATAAGCCCCCTCCATCGATGAAGGAGACGGTGCTTGGGCTGATATAGCCTGGAAGCGCGGGGCGACCGCCGCAGGCCCCGCATGTCTTATTTACCGGTTCGCGCGCCAGTCGGCAAGGCGCCGCGTCAGTGAATCATCGATAGCGGCACGATCAAGACCGCGCCCGATAGCAGCAGCAACCACAGGATCACTTTGCGGAAGGCGGCGTCGTTGAGATGGCCGTACAGCTTGAGCCCGAGCCATACGCCGGCGAACAGCATCGGCAGCCCCATGGCGTAGAGCTTGACCAGTTCGGCGGTGATCGTGCCCGCAACCGCCAGCGAGATGGCGGTCAGGACGAAGGCCGCCAGGATGACCGGCTGGAACACCGTACGTTGCATGTCTTTCGGCCAGCCGCGCAGCTGGCACCAGATCGTAATGACGGGTCCGGCCAGGCCGGTCAGGCCGCCCAGAATGCCGTTAAGGATGCCGATGCCGAAATCGGCCGGAACGCCGCCCCGTACCTCATGGACGTGCGGCCGCGCCAGGAAATAGCCGCCATAAGCCACCAGCAGCACCCCGACGCCGGTGCGCAGATAATCCGGGTTGATCGAAGTCAGCAGCAAGCCACCGATAGGGACCCCGATCGCGCCGCCGGCGATGTACGGCGCCACCGCCTTTAATTTGAGTGCGTGCCGCAGCGTCCAGAGGCTGTAGCTCTGGACCAAAATGCCATAGCCGACGATCAGGGCGGCGGTCTGGGCCGGGGTCAGGATGTGCAGCCAGATGCCGGACACCACCAGCCCCATGGCAAAGCCGGCCAGCCCCGAGACGATGCCGCCAAAGAACACCGAGAACAGGAAAAGGGCCAGAACCGGGCCATCCATAGGTCACGCGCGCCCTGAGAGAAAAAAGGTGGCCAGCGATTGGGTGCAATCGTTGGATGGATGGCTGCCATCTCACGGGGAGGCTGCTATTTCCCCTGCAAACCGACTATACCATCCAACAAAGCCAAAACAATTGCGTGGGGGAGCGCCTGAACATGTCCAACAAGATCGACCTGAACGGAAAGTTCGCCGTCGTCACCGGCGGTGCGCAAGGTATCGGCCGCGCCATCGTCGAGCGTTTCCTCGATTCGGGCGCCGCGGTTGCGATCTGGGATCGCGACCTCGACTTCGCGAAAAAGACCGCCGCGGAACTCGGCAAACGCGGCCGCATCGAAGCGGTCGCCGTCGACGTCACCGACTATGCCGGCGTCGAGCGCGCGCGCGACCAGACCGTGAAGCTCTTCGGCCGCATCGACATTCTCGTCAACAATGCCGGCATCGCGGGCATCAACACCACGACCTGGGACTATCCGGTGGAGGAATGGCGCAAGGTGCTGTCGATCAATCTCGATGGTCCGTTTCATTGCTGCAAGGCGATTGCGCCGGGCATGATCGCGCAGAATTACGGCCGCATCGTCAACATCGCCTCGATTGCCGGCAAGGAAGGCAACCCGAACGCGCCGGCCTATTCCGCCTCCAAGGCCGGTGTCATTTCGCTGACCAAATCGCTGGCCAAGGAAACGGCGGGCAAGGACATCTCGGTCAACTGCATCACGCCGGCAGCGGCCCGCACCGCGATCTTCGACCAGATGACGCAGCAGCACATCGACTTCATGCTGTCGAAAATTCCGCGCGGACGTTTCGTGCTGGTCGAAGAGGTCGCGGCACTCGCCGCGTTCTGCGCCTCGGCCGATTGCTCGTTCACCACGGGCGCGGCGTTCGACATTTCCGGTGGGCGGGCGACCTATTGACCGATCCAACCGCGCTTCGCCGGCAACGCCTGACCGGCATCGCATTGATGTGCGGTGCGGTCGCGACATTTTCCTGTCTCGATACGACCGGAAAATATCTGATCCACTATATGGATCCGTTGCAGGTGGTGTGGGCGCGCTACTTCGGCGCCTTTCTGCTGGCGCTTATCTTTCTCAATCCGGTGAATACGCCGGGCATCATGGTGACGCGCCGGCCGTGGCTGCAGATCGGCCGCTCGGCGCTGCTGCTGACATCGACCGCGCTCAACTTCTTTGCCTTGCGCTATCTGCAGCTTGATGAGGCGTTGTCGATCCTGTTTGCCACGCCATTCATCGTCGCGGTCATGTCCGGCCCACTGTTGGGCGAGTGGGTTGGCTGGCGGCGCTGGACCGCGATCGGCGTCGGCTTCTTCGGCGTGCTGCTGGTGGCGCGTCCTGGCTTCGGCGGGATTCACCCGGCCGCCTTGCTCTCGCTCGGCAGCGCGTTCTGCTACTCGCTCTATTCGATTTTGACGCGCAATCTGGCCCGCACCGATTCAAGCGAGACGACGCTGTTCTACACCAATCTGGTCGGCGCGCTGGCGATGCTGCCCATCGTCGCTTTCGTCTGGACCACACCGACCAGCTACTCGGTTATCGGATTGATGGTGCTGATCGGTGCCTTCGGCAGTTTCGGGCACTATCTTCTGATCCGCGGCCATCGGCTGGCGCCGGCGTCGACCCTGGCGCCTTTCATCTACACTCAGATTGTCTGGACGACGAGCTTGGGCTTCCTGACTTTCGGCGACGTCCCACACTTCTGGACCATCGTGGGTGGGCTGATCGTGGTGGCGTCGGGGCTCTATCTTCTCAACCGCGAACGTAAAACCGGCACGGCGGTGACCGGCGGCGGCGTTACTCCGGAATAGTTTCACGATCCCGAAAAAACCGCGGCCGACTCTGCAGTTGCGGCCTTGCGTTCATCGGGGCTAAGTTCCCGCCAGAAAAGTAGATTTCGACCCTTCGAGGATCATTCATGTCGACAGCAAGCGATCGGACGCCGGGGCCTGCCGGTTCCGGTTTGAACGACGATATCGGCGAAGACAAGCGCCTGGCTTTGTACCGTTCGCAGGTGCGGCTGCGCGATGCCGAGCAGCGCGCCTTCGACCTGTTCCTGCAAAACCTGGTGAAAGGCACCAGCCATCTGTCGCTGGGGCAGGAGGCGATCGCCGCCGGTTTTGCCGAAGCGATGGTGAAGGGCGATCTGTCGTTCTGTACCTACCGCGGCCACGCCCATACTTTGGCGCGCGGCGTGCCGGTCGAGAAGGTGCTGGGCGAGCTGATGCAGCGCGACAATGGCCTGATGCGCGGCAAGGGCGGCTCAATGCATCTGACCTCGGAAGAGCATGGCGTGATGGGCTCCTATGCCATCATCGGCGCGCATCTTCCCATAGCGTGCGGCGCCGCCTGGCGGGCGCAGTATCGAGGCGACAAGGACGTGTCGGTCTGCTTCTTCGGCGACGGCACCACCAATATCGGCGCGTTCCATGAAGCGCTGAATTTCGCGGCGGTGTGGAAACTGCCGGTGATCTTCGTCTGTGAAAACAACCTCTATATGGAATACACGCCGATCCG
>JAQSCR010000058.1:0-2555 GCA_029945495.1 Pseudolabrys sp.
CGCGCCGAACAACGCCGCGCCCCCGAGTACCAGCCAGGTTTCGTTGCCGTCCCAGAACGGCGCGATCGAACGCATCATCTGGTCGCGTTCGGTCTCGTTCTTGGCGAACGGAAACAGAATGCCGATGCCGAGATCGAAGCCGTCCATGATGATGTACATGGCGACGGCGATGCCAATAACGGCGGCCCAGATCAGCGGCAGATACCATTCCATGGTCGTCACCTTTGCCGTTTGCGCGCTGGAGCGGCTAAAGCGTGCCGCGTCCGGCATCCTGAGCCGCCGACAACGGATGGCCGGAGAACTCGCCGTTGCTGTCGGCTCCCTGGTCCGGCCCCTTCGCGATCAGCCGGTTCATATAATAAATGCCGAACGAGAACACGACGCCGTAAGCGAGAACGAACAGCGCCAGGGTGCCGGCGATGGTCGCGCCCGGCACCGGCGAAATGGCGTCGGCGGTGCGCATGATTCCGTAGACGATCCAGGGCTGACGGCCGCTTTCGGTCACCACCCAGCCGGCGATCACCGCGACGAAACCGACCCACCAGCTCTGCGCCATGACGTGCAGGAGCCAGCGCGTCTCGAACAAATTGCCGCGCCACCACAGGAAGGCGCCGAACAGCGCCGCCGCGATCATGAAGAGGCCGAGGCCCACCATGATGCGGAAGCCGAAGAACACCACCTTGACTGGCGGCCGGTCCGCCTCCGGCACGCTGTTGAGACCGGGGAACAGGCCGTTCATACGATGGGTGAGAATGAGCGAGGCGCCCTTCGGGATCGACAGCTCATAGTGGTTGACGCCGGCCTTCTCGTCGGGCCAGGCGAAGATGTGGAAGTCGCCGGGTTTGCTGCCGTCCCAATGCGCTTCCATCGCCGCGATCTTGATCGGCTGATGCGCGAGTGTATTGAGCCCGTGCTGGTCGCCGATGACGAGTTGCAAAGGCGCCAGGATCGCGGTCAGCCCGATCGCCATGCGCAGCATGGTGCGGCCCTCCGCGACGTGGCGGCCGGCGATGAGATAGCGCGCGCCGACCGCCATCACCACGAAGCCGGTGGTGAGATAGGCGGCGTTGAGCATATGCGCGAAGCGATAGGGGAAGCTCGGATTGAAAACGATGTGCAGCCAGTCGAGCGGATAGGCGACGCCATCCCTGAATTCATGGCCGGCCGGCGTCTGCATCCAGCTATTGGCCGCCAGAATCCAGAACGCCGACATTGTGGTGCCGATGGCGACGACGATGGCCGAGAGCACATAGAGCCAGGGCGGCACCTTGTTGAAGCCAAACAGCAGAATGCCGAGGAAGGTCGCCTCCAGGAAAAACGCCGTCAGCACCTCGTAACCGAGCAGCGGCCCCAGCACATTGCCGGTCGCCACCGAGAAGCGGCTCCAGTTGGTGCCGAACTGGTAGGACAGCACGATGCCCGACACCACGCCCATGGCGAACGACACCGCGAAGATTTTCACCCAGAATCGCATCAGCAGCTGGTGGCGCTCCTCGCCGCTTTTAAGCCAGAGCGCGCCGAGCGTGGCGATATAGGCCGACAGGCCGATGGTGAAGCTCGGGAAGATGATGTGAAAAATGATGGTGAAGGCGAATTGCAGCCGGGCCAACAGAACCGGATCAAAATCCATTGCTCTTCTCCTGGCGGCGCGTCGCTCGCACGATCATAGACCCAAGCTATAACCGTTGGCGAGCCGGCCGGGTTCCGGCGGCTTGCGTCCAATCGTAGCGGGGCTTTTAAGCGGCTCTTTACAGGTCCACCATAGCCGGGGCGGCAGAGGAGCCGTGCGGCAAAGCGGAGTGCGACGATGAATCTATCGACTTCCTGGCAATTATGGGCGGTGTTGTCGGCGCTGTTTGCGGCGCTGACCGCGATCTTCGCCAAAATTGGCATCGAGAACGTCAACTCCGATTTCGCCACCTTCATCCGCACCATTGTCATTCTGGTGACGCTCGCTTTCATCCTGCTGGCGACCGGGCAATTCCAGTCGCCCGGCACAATCTCCGGCCGGACCTATTCCTTCCTGCTGCTGTCGGGGCTGGCGACCGGCGCGTCGTGGATCTGTTATTTCCGCGCGCTCAAGATCGGCGAAGCCGCCAAGGTGGCGCCGATCGATAAATTGAGCGTTGTGCTGGTGGCGTTGTTCGGCGTGGCGTTCCTCGGCGAGCGCCTGAGCGCGCCGAACTGGCTCGGCATCGGCCTGATCGCCGTCGGCGCCGTGCTGGTGGCGTATCGATAGCGCGCCGCAACTAATCCGTCGGTGCGCTCAATTTGAGACCGAAATAATTCGGCACCGCCGAATCCGACTTTCGTCCCAGCGTCGAGTTGGACAGGTTGCCTTTCTCGCCGCTGTCGAAGCCGGTGCGCGGATTGACGTCGCTGCTTTGCTTGGCCCTGAATTCGAGATCGTATTTTCCGAGATCGACTTTGTTCGGCGCGTTTTGCGGCGGCGCTGTCTTTCGCGGTTTGTCGAGCGGCTTTACCTGTGTGTCGTGGATGCTGTCGGGGATTTTCAACGCCTCGGCATCGAGCTTGGGCGTTTTGGCCGGCGCAGT
>JAQSCR010000058.1:2565-5061 GCA_029945495.1 Pseudolabrys sp.
GGCGCTTCCGCCTGCTGCGCGTAGCCGGGGCCCGCCGTCCCGCCCCACACCAGCCATGCCACCATCAAGCCGCCCATCGTGCGGCACGCAATAGTCATCATTCGGCAAGCGCCTTCTTCACACTGAGGAAATCGCGCCAGGCGAAACGCTTCTGCAACGGGCTGCGCAACAGAAAAGCCGGATGGAAAGTCGGCATCGCGCGAATCTCCCGCTTTCCGGTATTGAAGGTGAACCAGCGGCCGCGTGTCTTGGTAATGCCGTCCTTGATTCCGAGCAAGGTCTGCGCCGACGGCCCGCCGAGACAGACAAGAATGTCGGGATCGACCAGTTCGATCTGGCGCAGCACGAAGGGCAGGCAGATCTGCGACTCCTGCGGCGTCGGTGTGCGATTGCCGGGCGGCCGCCACGGCACGATATTGGCGATATAGACCGAGGAGCGGTCGAGGCCGATTGCCGCCAGCATGCGGTCGAGCAGTTTGCCGGAGCGGCCGACGAACGGCAGCCCCTCGATGTCCTCGTCGCGGCCGGGGGCTTCACCGACCAGCATCACTTTGGCTTGCGGATTGCCGTCGGCAAACACCATCTGGGTCGCCGAGCCCTTCAGGGCGCAGCCGTCGAATTTTTCCAGCATGGCGCGAAGTTCGTCGAGCGTGGCGGCGCATTTGGCGGCCTGGCGCGCCGCCATGATGGCCTCGTCCGGGGCTTGCGGCGCCGCCGCCGCAAGGGCCGGGCTCGGCCGCGTGATATCGGCCGGCGGCGCGGCTCGTTCCGGTGCGCGCGCGACCCGGACCGGCGCCGGTTCGTCGGCCGCGGCAAAGCGGTCGACCGGCGCTTCGCCGACAAGCGCATCGGCGCCGGCTTCCAGATAGAAGTCGAGCAGTTGGCGGGCGGTGTTTTCCGGCGCGGGCATCATGCGGGGCATCCTAGCACAGACATTATGGCGACGACGCGATTGCCCGGCCTGTGCAAAAGTGGAAAAAGAAGGCCTTATGCATTTGCGCCCGATGCCGAAAATCGGTTCCCCCTGGTCGGGATCATGCGCCAAGTGATTGGCGCTAGGAGATTGTCATGACGGAACTGCCGGCCCGCGAGGCCATAGACCGTGAAGCGATGGAATTCGATGTTGTTGTTGTCGGCGCCGGACCCGCAGGCCTCGCCGCCGCGATCCGGCTCAAGCAGTGCAACCCAGATATTTCCGTCGTGGTGGTGGAGAAGGGCTCCGAGGTCGGCGCGCATATTCTCTCCGGCGCGGTGATCGATCCCGTAGGCCTCGACAAGTTGCTGCCGGAATGGCGCTCCGAGGACACGCCGATCAAGACACCGGTCACCGACGACCGTTTCTATTTCCTAGGCAAAAGCGGCGGCCTGCGGCTGCCGAATTTCCTGATGCCGCCGCTGATGGGCAATCACGGCAACTACATCGTCTCGCTGGGCAATGTCTGCCGCTGGCTGGCGACCAAAGCCGAAGCGCTCGGCGTCGAAATCTATCCAGGCTTTGCCGCGTCCGAAATTCTATTCAATGAAGCCGGCGCGGTCGCCGGCATCGCCACCGGCGACATGGGCATCGGCAAGAACGGCGAACCCAATGCCGGCTTCACCCGCGGCATGGAGCTGCGCGCCAAGTACACGCTGTTCGCCGAAGGCGCGCGCGGCAATCTCGGCAAGCAGCTGATCGCCAAATTCGGACTCGCCGAAGGCCGCGAGCCGCAGAAGTTCGGCCTCGGCCTGAAGGAGCTGTGGCAGATCGATCCGGCCAAGCATCGCAAAGGCCTGGTGCAGCATTCGTTCGGCTGGCCGCTCGACGGTTCGACCGGCGGCGGGTCGTTCCTCTATCACCTCGACGACAATCTCGTGTCGGTCGGCTTCGTCGTGCATCTCAACTACAAGAATCCGTATCTGTCGCCGTTCGAGGAGTTCCAGCGCTTCAAGACGCATCCGCTGGTGCGCGACACGTTCGAGGGCGCCAAGCGTCTCGGCTATGGCGCGCGCGCTTTGACCGAAGGCGGCTACCAGTCGGTGCCGAAACTCGTTTTCCCGGGCGGCGCCTTGATCGGCTGCGACGCCGGCTTCATGAATGTGCCGCGCATCAAGGGCAGCCACAACGCGATGCTGTCCGGCATGTTTGCCGCCGAAGCAACGAACGCGGCGCTGGCCGCCTCGCGCAGCCACGATACGCTCGATGATTACGAGGCGGCGTGGCGGGATTCGCCGATCGGCAAGGATCTCTACCGCGTGCGCAACGCCAAGCCGCTGTGGTCGCAGTTCGGCACCTTAATCGGCATCGCGCTCGGCGGTCTCGACATGTGGACCAACACCTTCGGCTTCTCGCTGTTCGGCACGCAAAGCCACGGCAAGCCCGATTACGCCTCGCTCAAGCCGGCGGCCGAGTGCTCAGCCATCGCGTACCCCAGGCCGGACGGCAAGCTGACCTTCGACCGGCTGTCGTCGGTGTTTCTCTCCAACACCAATCACGAGTAAGACCAGCCGCCGCATCTC
>JAQSCR010000059.1 GCA_029945495.1 Pseudolabrys sp.
GGATTGCGCGGCCGGTCATCTTGGGCTGGTCGACCAACAAGGCGGCCGATTACTACTTTTTCTGTCTCGGCATCCTGACGGTGATCTCGCTGGCGGTCTGGTGGATGCTGCGCTCGCCGTGGGGCCGCGCCTTTGTCGCGCTGCGCGAAAATCCGCTGCGGGCGCTGTCGCTCGGTCTCGACACGCGCCGCTACACCTTGATGGCCTTTGCCATCGGCTCGAGCCTTGGCGGCCTGGCCGGCGCTCTGTTCGCCTCGCTGGTGCAATTCATCGAGCCGGCGTCGTTTGGCCTGTCCCGTTCGTTCGACTTGCTGCTGATGGTGATCGTCGGCGGCAGCGGCTACTTCATGGGGCCGTTCGTCGGCGCGCTGATCTCCGTGCTGTTGCCGGAGTGGATGCGGGTGACGGAGGGCTATTACCTCATCATCTACGCCGCACTGATCATGGTGATGATGCCGCTTTGCCCCTACGGCGTGATCGGCATGGTCGAGCGCGCCTACAAGGCGCTGACCGCCAAGCGCGGCCCGTCGACGCCGGCGGTGCCGGTCGAGAGGACCGCACCATGAGCGCGGTTCTCGAAGTCAGCAATCTGCGCAAATCGTTCGGCGGCATCACCGCGGTCGATGGCGTGTCGTTCGAGGTGCGCGATGGCGAAATCCTCGGCATCATCGGGCCGAACGGTTCCGGCAAATCGACGTTGTTCAACTGCGTGCTGGGGCAGCTCAACCCGACCGAGGGCGAGGTCCGCGTCGACGGGCAGCTGACGGCCGGGATGCGGCCTTGCGACATCAATCGCCTGGGCGTGAGCCGGACGTTCCAGCTGCTGCAGGTGTTTCCGCAACTCTCGGTGCGGGACAATTTGATCCTGGCGGGCCAAGAGCATCAAGGCACGATGTTCTCGCGCCTGATCGGCCGCGCCGATGCGGGCTTAGGTCCTGCCGCCGACCAGATGATCGACTTTTTCCGGCTGGCGCATCTGGCCAATGAGATGGCCGGCATGCTGAGTTACGGCCAACAGAAACTGCTCGACGCCGCGATGGCCTTCATGGCGGGCCCGAGGCTGGTGCTGCTCGACGAGCCGGCCGGCGGCGTCAATTTGACGATGCTCGGCCATCTGCGCGAGCGGCTGCAGGCCTATCACGCCGAGCGCAAGGCGACCTTCGTGGTGATCGAGCATCAGATGGAATTCGTGATGGCGCTCTGCACCCGCGTCCTGGTTCTGGCCGAGGGCAAACTGATCGCCGACGGCGCGCCGGAAGAGATCCGCCGCAATCCGGTCGTGATAGAAGCTTATCTCGGACACTGAGAGAGGACCCCCATGAACAGCGGCGCGCCAGCTCTCACTATCGACAATGTCGTAGCCGGCTACGGCAAGATGACCATTCTCAACGGCACGACCGCGCACATTCGGCGCGGCGCCATCACCACCGTGATCGGGCCGAACGGCGCCGGCAAGTCAACGCTGTTCAAGACCATCTTCGGCCTGTTGCCGGTGCGCAGCGGCAGTATCCGCTTCAACGACCGTGACATCACCAATCATTCACCGCGCGATATTCTCGACGCCGGCATCGTCTATATTCCGCAGGGCCGCAATATCTTTCCCGAGCTGAGCGTGCGGCATAATCTGGAACTCGGCGGCGTCGCGCTGTCGGATCAATCCGCGCTGCCCGCCCGCCTGGACAAAGTGATGGAGCAGTATCCGATGCTGCGGGCGAAGGCCGACACCCAGGCATCGACATTGTCGGGCGGCCAGCAGAAATTGCTAGAAGTCGCGCGCGGCATGCTGCTCGATCCGAAACTCGTTCTGATCGATGAGCCGTCGATCGGACTGTCGCCGATCATGGTGCAGGAGGTTTTCGCGATTCTCAAAGGCTTGCGTGACAACGGGGTGACGATTTTGCTGATCGAACAAAATGCCAAGATGGCCTTGCAGATGTCGGACTACGGACTGGTGCTGGAGCAGGGGCAGACCCGCATCGAGGATACCGCGCCGAGCATTCTCGCCGACGCGCGGATCGCGCAGCTGTTCCTCGGCGGCGGCCTGGCGCCGGTCGGGAGCGCCGCATGAGCGACCGCAGCGCGAGCAACCGCCGGTTTCTGGTCGGCCTGATCGGCGGCAACATCATGGGATCGCTGTCGCCGGCGATTTTTGCCGACGCTTTTGAAGCCGCCGGGCTCGAAGGCTTCTATCATCTGATGGATGTCGACCGGCTGCCCGGCCGTCGTCTGCCGCAATTGCTGGACGCCATCAAGACGGCGGGCTTTGCCGGCACCAATATCACCTATCCGTTCAAGCAGGAGATCATCCCGCTGCTCGACGCGGTCGATCCCGAAGCGGCGCAGACCGGCGCGGTCAATACCGTGCAGATTGCGCTGGATGGCCGTACCACCGGTTACAACTTCGATCGGCGCGGCTGGCGTCGCAGCTTCGAGGAGACGTTCGGCCGCGGCAGCGCCGAGGGCGCCACCGTGGTGCTGGTCGGCGCCGGTGGCGCGGGCCGCGCGGTCGGCTTTGCCTTGATGGATCTCGGCGTCGCCACGCTGGTGCTGCATGACCGCGCTGCCGCGCACGCCAACGCACTGAGGGACGATATCGCCGGGCACTACGGCGCATCGCGCTGCCGAGTCACCAGCGATCTTGAAGGCGATATCGCGGCCGCCAACGGCGTCGTCAACGCGACGCAGGTCGGCATGCGTGGATTTCCGGGCAATCCCGTGCCGGCGTCGGCGCTGACGGCGGCGCATTGGTGCGCCGACGTCATCTATACGCCGGTCGACACGGCTTTCCTCAAGGCGGCCGCTGCGAAGGGCGCCCGCGTCATGAATGGCAGCGGCATGTGCGTGCATCAGGCCGTGGCAGCTTTTCAACAGTTTACCGGGATTACCCCTGATGTCGCGCGCATGCACAGTGCGTTCGCCAAGGCCTTGGTCTTGCGCGATGCCGCCGTCGCGGCCTCGGCATAATGCGGCGCTGGGAATAAAGAGGACGAAAATAATGCGAACGTCCATTGCCACGGTCTGTCTGAGCGGCGGCCTGAGCGAAAAGCTGGCGGCGATCGCGGCGGCCGGGTTTCGCGTGGTCGAGATATTCGAAAACGACCTAGTGTCCTACAACGGCACGCCGACCGACCTGCGCAAGGAACTGACCGCGCTCGACCTCGAAGTAGTCACGTTCCAGCCGTTTCGCGATTTCGAAGGCATGCCGGAGCCGCAGCGGCAGAAGACCTTCGATCGCGCCGAGCGCAAGTTCGACCTGATGCAGGAACTCGGCTGCGACCTCTTGATGGTGTGCAGCAATGTCTCACCGGATTCGGTTGGCGGCATAGACCGCGCCGCCGCCGATTTTCGCGAACTGGGCGAGCGCGCCGCAAAGCGAGGCTTTCGCGTCGCTTTTGAGGCGCTCGCCTGGGGCCGCCACATCAACGACTACCGCGATGCCTGGGAAGTGGTCCGGCGCGCCGATCATCCGAATGTCGGGCTGGTGCTGGACTCGTTCCACACCTTTGCCCGCAAGACCGAGATCAAGTCGATGCGCTCGATTCCCGGCGACCGGATCTTCCTGGTCCAACTGGCCGACGCGCCGTGGCTCGACATGGATGTGCTGTCGTGGAGCCGGCATTTCCGCTGTTTCCCGGGGCAGGGCGACATGCCGCTCCTGGACTTCATGCAGGCCTTGCGGGCGACCGGCTACGACGGCGCGCTGTCACTGGAGATCTTCAACGACCAATTCCGCGCCGGCTCGCCGCGCTCGGTCGCCGTCGATGGCATGCGCTCGCTGCTTTATCTGATGGATCAGATGGGCCGCAAAGGCGACACCGCGCCGGACGTGCCGAAGATACCGCCGCGCGCGACATGCGTGGGCGTCGAGTTCATCGAATTTGCCGTCGATGACCGCACCGCCGACGAATTGGAACGGTTCTTCTCCGGTCTCGGGTTTTACAAGGCGGCGCAGCACAAATCCAAAGCGGTGGCGCGCTGGACCCAAGGCGCGATCAACCTCGTCATCAACAAGGAAAAGGAGGGCTTCGCGCATTCGCACTACGTCACGCACGGGCCTTCGGTTTGCGCCATCGGCTTGATGGTCGGCAATGCGACCGAGGCCATCGACCGCGCCGAGCGGCTGCACGACACGCCATTCCGGCAGAAAGTCGGGCCGGGCGAGCTGGAAATCCCGGCGGTGCGCGGCATGGGCGGCAGCCTTTTGTATTTTCTCGATCCGACCAGCGCCTTGGCAAAAGTCTGGGACATCGAGTTCGAGCAGCTCGCCGATGACGGCGGTCGCACCGGCGCCGGCTTGACCAAAGTCGACCATATTTCGCAGTCGACCTACTACGAAGACATGCTGTCGTGGCTGTTGTTCTACACCTCGCTGCTCGACGTGCACAAAACGCCGCAGCTCGACATTACCGATCCGGGCGGCATCGTGCGCAGCCAGGTGATCGAGACCGCCGACGGCGCCTTGCGCATCGCCATGAACGGCTCGCAAAGCCAGCGCACGCAATCGTCGAAATTCATCAACGAATATTTCGGTTCGGGCGTGCAGCATATCGCTTTCGCCACCGACGATATTGTCGCGACCGCGGCGCGGCTCAAGGCGAACGGCGTGGCCGTGCTGGATATCCCGGAGAACTATTACGACGATCTGGAAGCGCGCGTCGATCTTAACCCCGAACGGCTGGCCGTCCTCGAGGCCAACAATATTCTCTACGACAAGGACGCCGATGGGGAATATCTGCAGATCTACACCCAGAGCTTCAAGGATCTGTTCTTTCTCGAGATCGTCGAGCGGCGCGGCTACAAGGGCTTCGGCGCGGTCAATGCGCCGATCCGCCTGAACGCACAGTCGCGGCTGGCGCCCGACGCGGCGCTCTGACGATGGCTAAGCGCCTGCGCATCGCGGTCGCTGGCGCGGGTCTCATCGGCCGCCGGCATATCGAGCTCGTTTCGCAGCATGCGCATTGTGAGCTGGCGGGAATCGTCGATCCCGCCCCGGGTGCCGCCAATGTAGCGAGGCAGTTCGGTGT
>JAQSCR010000060.1 GCA_029945495.1 Pseudolabrys sp.
GACGACGACCTCGCCCGCCGCCGGCCGTGGCGCCGCCGCGCGCTCGGCCCGCAGGACCGACGGCGGGCCGTATTCAGAGAAACGGATCGCTGAAATGTCAGACATTGGCTTCCTGAAGCATATCGGCCGGGGCCACGACATCGGTTTCGAGCGGCTGCGGCGACCACACCGCCGACGGGTCGTCGGGCGGCACGGCCGCCAGCAAGGTGCGCGTATAGGGATGGCTGGGCGCGGCGAATATCCGGTCGGTCGGACCGCTTTCGACGACTTCGCCGCGATACATCACCAGCATCCGGTCGCAAAGATACCGCACCACCGACAGATCGTGCGAGATGAACAACATCGAGAAGCCGCGCTTGCGCCGCAGCTGCATCAGCAAATTGAGCAGTTGCGCCTGCACCGAGACATCGAGGCCGGAGACGATTTCGTCGGCGATCAGAATGTTGGGCGCGACGCACAGCGCGCGGGCAATGTTGACGCGCTGGCGCTGGCCACCGGAGAGCTGCGTCGGAAACCGCCGCGCCGCGTCCGGCGGCAGCCCGATCTCCAGCAGCAACGCCTCGGCGCGCTCCAGCCTTTCCTTGCCGCTTGTGCCGCCCGCCGCTTCCATCGCCTGCGTGACGATGCTGGCAATGCGCCGGCGCGGATTGAGCGCCGATTGCGGATCTTGAAAGACCATCTGCACATGGGCCCGCAGATGGGCGCGTGAACTCGTACTGCCGTCGCTGACTTCGCGGCCGTCGATCTCGAACTCGCCCTCGGTCGGGCGCTCCAGTCCGCACAGCATGCGCGCGACCGTACTCTTGCCGCTGCCGCTTTCGCCGACGATACCGATGAATTCGTTCTGATGCAGGGTGAAGCTCACGTCCTTCACGGCCGTGAAAGCCCTGTTCCGGAACAACCCGCCGCCGATCCTGAACGTCTTGGTCAGCCCCCGCACCTCGAGCAACGGCACGCCTGCTTGCGGCGCATCCGAAGCCGACAATGCCGGCGCGGCGATGGTGGCCGTCGTTTCGGGACGAATGCAGGCAGCCACCTGCCCGTCCGCGACATCGACGAACGGCGGCAGCGCCCGCGTGCATTCCGGGACGACTTTGGGGCAGCGCGGCGCAAACAGGCAGCCCTCGATGCCTTTGATCGCACTGAGCCCCGGCATGCGCTCGGGAAGCGCGTAGAGCGCGCGGCGCGGCCCGCTCATCGCCGGATTGGAGAGCTGGAGGCAGCGCGTATAAGGATGCGCCGGCTGTGCGAACACGCTCCGCGCCGGTCCGTATTCGGCCGGCCGGCCGGCATAGAGCACGAGGATGTTGTCGCAAACCTGCGCCGCCAGCCGCAGATCATGGGTAATGAAGACGACGCTGGTGCCGTCGCGTTCCTGCATCTCGGCGATGAGCTGAACGATGCGGGCCTGGATCGTGACGTCGAGTGCCGTGGTCGGCTCGTCCGCCACCAGTAGTTTCGGCCGGCTGGCGAACGCCATGGCGATCAGCACCCGCTGGCACATGCCGCCGGATAATTGATGCGGATATTTATCGAGGAGGTCGGCGCCGTGGCTCAGATGCACATCGTTGAGCATGCCAAGCGCATGGTCGCGCCGCGCCCGCGCGTTGCCGATCCCTAAGCGCGCCAGATGCTCGTCGATTTGCCGGCCGATGGTCAGAACCGGATTGAGGCCCGACAACGGCTCCTGCGGAATGAAGGCGATCTCGCGGCCGAGCAGTTCGCGCCGCGTTTCCGCCGGCATGCGCACCAGGTCCTGCCCGTCGAACATCAATTCGCCGGCGGTGACCGAAAATCCCGGCGGCAACAATTGCGCGATCGTACGGCCGATCATCGACTTGCCGGCGCCCGACTCGCCAACGAGCCCCAGAACCTTGCCCTGCGGCAGCGAAAAATTCAGCTCCTGAATAACGGGCACGCTGCCGTCCGGAAGCGCCGCACTGACGCCGAGGTTTTTGGCAATCAGCATATCCATAGGATCAGACCCGTTGAGTTGCGGTCAGACGCACGTCGAGCGTCCGGCGCAAGCCATCGCCCAGCAGGTTGAAGCCGAACACTGCGAAGAAGATGGCGAGGATGGGGAACAACAGGTTCCAGGGTGAATCGTAGATGTACTGCCGCGCATCGGCGATCATCTGGCCCCAGGCCGGCGTATTGGAGCTGACGCTCATGCCGACGAAGGACAGAATCGCTTCGACGATCACCGCGATGCCCATCTCCAGGCTCACCAGCGTGATCAGCAGCGGCAGGGTCGCGGGGACAATCTCGCGCGTCACGGTGCGCCAGTGCGAGAAGCCGACCAGCCGCGCCGCGGCGACATAGTCCTTGCGCGCAACCACCAGAACCTCGCTGCGCAGCACCCGGCAGAACCGGGTCCAATCGACCAGGATGATGGCGAGAATGACATTGCGTAAGCCCACGCCGAGGCCGACCATCAAGATCAACGACATGATGACCGGCGGAAACGACATCCAGACGTCGACGGCGCGCCCGATCAAACTGTCGATGCGACCGCCGAAATAACCGGCGATATAGGCCAAAGTCCCGCCGATCATCATGGCGCCGAACGAAGCGAGCACCGCCACCATCATTGCGACGCGGGCGCCGTAAATCAGCCGTGACAGCACGTCGCGTCCCAGGCTGTCGGTGCCGAGCAGATAGGCCGCCTGCCCGCCTTTGGCCCAGACCGGCGGCAGGAAGGTCGCAATGAGATCCTGTTCGTTGGGATCGTGCGGCGCGAGAAGCGGCGCAAACACCGCGCACAGACTGATGATCACGACAATCGTCAGCCCGCCGAGAACACGAGCCGAGCGCAGCCATGGCGGCAGGATGCGCATCATCACCGAAGCCTCAGTTTGGGGTTCAGCACCATATAGAGGCTGTCGACGACGGTATTGATGATCAAGACCACCGCGCAATAGGCAAGCCCGACCGCCTGGATGATCGGCAGGTCGGCGTTGCGGACGGCGTCGACCATCAGGTTGCCGAGCCCCGGATAGGAGTAGATGACTTCGACCAGCAACGTCCCGCCGAACAGAAAGCCGAATTGCACGCCCATCAGGCTCAACGTCGGCAGAATGGCGTTCTTCAAAGCGTGGCCGAGCAGAATGCGGCGCTCGCTCAACCCGCGCAGGCGGGCAAGATGGATGTAGTCTTCCTGGTAGACGTCAATCAGGCTCGAGCGCAGCACCCGCATGATGGTCGGCGAGAAAGCGATGCCGAGGGCAAAGCTCGGCAGGATCATGTGGCGCGCCGCGCTGAAGAAAATATCGAGCCGCCCGGCCATCAGCGCGTCGAACAGCAGAAAGCCGGTGCCGGCCGGCACGCGCAGATCGGGATCGAGCCGTCCGGTGAACGGCAGCCAATGCAAGGCGACGCCGAAGATCAGGATGAAGAACAGGCTCCAGAGAAACTCCGGAATCGACAACAGCATGATCGATCCGAAATCGACGACCGGTTCCTTGCGGCTGCCGCGCACATGGAACAGCACCAGGCCGCCGACGATGCCGAGCGCCGACGCGATCATCATCGCCAGCACCGCAAGTTCGACCGTCGCCGGCAAGGTATCGGCGACCAGGCCGAGCACGCCGCGCCGAAAATGGATCGACGCGCCGAAATCGCCCTGAATGACTTTCGCCAGCCAGATCATGTATTGATTCGGCAGCGGCTGATCGAGGCCCATTTCCCGGCGCATTGCCTCGATGTCGGCCAGCGTCGCGGTCGGTGGCAGCGACATCGCCGCCGGGTCGACCGGCAGAACGTGCAGCACGACGAACAGCAGCATCGACACGATCAGCAGGATCGCGACCGACGACAGCAGCCGGCGTCCCACCAGCGGAAATACGGTCGCGATCATCGTTGCGGCCCGGCGCGGCGCACGAGACCGCGGCAGCGAGCTTGGCGACGGGCGTGGCGCGCGGCGCTACTGATTGATCGGCATCGTCGCGCGCCTGTCACCTCACCCCCACTTCATCGTGTTGGCGAGCACCCAGCCATTGCCGAATTTCTCGTAGGCCAGGCTCTTCTTGCGGACGAGCGTCTGCACTGTCTGCAGCAGCGGGATGGTGGCGCCGGATTCGACCGCCGATTTCACCAGTTCCTTGTAGCCGGCGATACGCGCATCGTAGTCGGTCATATTGAACAAGGCCGCGATCTTGTCGCCGATCGCCGGATCCTTGAAGGCCGAGAACGGCATCTTCGGATTGAGCAGGTAGCCGGAGAATATCTCCGGGTCGGCGGTGCCGTTATCCCAGCTATAAAGCGTGGCGTCGGGCAATTTGCCGCCGCGATTGAGTTCGAAATATTTCGAATACTCGATCGTCTGCAGATCGGCCTCGATGCCGACCTTCTTCCACATCTGCACGATGGCGCGCGCGATGTCGTAGTCGCTGGGGAACTGGCCGTTGGTCGAGCCGAACGAAATCTTCGCCGGCTTGTCCGGACCGAACCCCGACTTGGCCAGAATCTTCTTGGCCAGGTCCGGATCGTAGGGAAACTTGAAATCGGGCACGTATCCGGGTGTGCCCGGCGTGACCGGCACCGACAAAGGCACGGCCGCGCCGGCATAGAAAGCCTTGGACAAGGCCTCCTTGTCGATCGCGTGATTGGCAGCAAGGCGGATGTTCTGGTCGGCAAAGCCCTGGTCGTTGCGGCATTGCAGCAGGATAACGCGCGTGATCGGATTGATCTCGCCGGCCAGATTAGGCTCCTTCTGCAAGCGCGTGACTTCGCGCACCGGCACGGCGGTGACGAGATCGACCTGCCCGGACTGAATTGCCGCAACGCGAGCGGACGGGTCCTTGATGATTTCGAAAGTGACGCGCTTGAGCGCCGCTTTCGGGCCCCAGTATTTGTCGTTGCGCTCGAGCACGACACGGGCGTTGAGCTGGTAATCGACCAGCTTGTAGGGTCCGGTGCCGATCGGCTTTTCGGCGAAGGTCGCAGCGCCGACCTGCTCGACGTATTTTTTCGAGCCGATATAGCGGCCGAGGAAGGCCATCCATTGCGGCGCCGGCGGC
>JAQSCR010000061.1 GCA_029945495.1 Pseudolabrys sp.
ACACTTTCTTTAGCGCGCTGATCGAGTTCCCAAAGCAATCCCTCCCCCGCCGCCATGGCCGCGCAAGCCGTGGTTAGACCGTAATCAAGCCGCACTTAAGCCGTACTTAAGCCGCAGCGAACAACACTTCGGGGTCGCGACCCCAGCCGTACCCCTCTCCCGAGCCACACCATGAACATCGAACTCCGACCGACCGCGTCCATCCGACCGTACGAAAACAACCCGCGCGACAACGACGAGGCCGTTCCAGCCGTCGCTGCCTCGATCCGCGAGTTCGGTTTCAAAGTCCCGATCGCCGTCACGGCGACCTCGGGCATTCTGGATCCCCGCCACGGCACGACGGCTGCCGTCCTCCATTGGATCCCACCAAGAGCAAGAGCCTCGCGTCGCTGACCATCGAAGACTTCGCGCGGCTACTCACGATCTCCGGCACGATAAACTTCATCGATTTCTTAGCTTGGATGCTCGACGAGAGGAACAATGGTCGTGATCGATCCTCGCCACCTCCGCCCCTCGGCGGCGCTGAGGGTGATCAACGCGACCCGCCGCGCTGACGTTCTCACCGACCGTGCCCTGCGGCTCAACATGAACCGTGGCGGACTCCGCGTCGGCGACGGCCAGCACTTGGACTTGATTCGGTACGGCGCATGGGTGTTCGCGGAACGGCAGAAGCCACGCACGCCCACCGCTCCCAACCCCGTCGGCGGCGAGAGCGCATACGAGCGCCACCGCGATCGAATGGCGGGCGTCCAGGCGGACCAAAGTCGCCGCGGTCGCGAGATCGGCCCGATTCCACCGGTCGTTGATCCTGCCCGCCGCGCCGAGGGCGAAGGTTCGCTCCGCCGGTTCTGCGAGATCTACTTCCCGGCTCGCTTCTTCCGTGCTTGGTCCCCTGATCACATCAAGGTCCTCGCCCGCATGGAGGACGTCATCAGGAACGGCGGCCTCTTCGCGATCGCGATGCCTCGCGGTTCAGGCAAGACGAGCATCGTCGAGGTCGCCGTCATCTTCGCACTCGTCTTCGGCTTTCGGAAGTACGTCGCCCTGATCGGCGCCACCGAACCGAAGGCCGAGCAGATGCTCGACTCGATCAAGATCGAGTTGCAGAACAACGACCTCCTGCTCGAGGACTTCCCCGAGGTGTGCTTCCCGATCAGGAAGCTCGAGCGAGTGACTCAACGAGCCCGCGCTCAGATGACAGGCGGGCACCACACCTTCATGGCGTGGGAGAAGAAAGAGGTCGTCCTCCCGACCGTCATCGATTCCAGAGCTTCCGGCGGCCGCATCGAAGTGGCCGGCCTGACCGGCGCCATCCGCGGCATGAAGTTCACGCGGGCCAACGGCGCTGTTGAGCGTCCAGACCTCGTCATCCCGGACGATCCGCAGACAGACGAGTCAGCGAAGAGTGAGTCGCAGTGCAATCAGCGCGAAGGCCTGATCAAGGGTGCCGTCCTTGGGCTCGGCGGACCAGGCGTCCGGATCTCGGGGTTCATGCCGTGCACGATCATCGAGCCAGACGACATGGCGGCTCGGATCCTCGACCGCAAGCGGAACCCGATCTGGCAAGGCGAACGGATGCAGCTCGTCTATCGCTGGGCCGAGGGCAAGAAGGCCGAGCAACTCTGGGAGACCTACCGCGAGCGGCGGAACCAGAGCTTTGAGAACGGCGGCAAGGGGGAGACCTCAGACGCCCACTACAAGAAGAATCGCAAGGCGATGGACGCCGGTGCCTTGGTCGCCTGGGAGGAGCGCAAGGAGCCTGGCGAACTCAGCGCGCTGCAGCACGCATGGAACATCCGCATCGATCGCGGAGATCGAGCGTTCTTCGCCGAGTATCAGAACGACCCACTGCCCGCCATCGAGGCCAACGCCGACGACTTGAAGCCAGACGAGATCGCGAGCAAGGTCAACGGTCTCGGCCGCGCCGACCTCCCTGTCGACGCGTCGGCCCTCACGATGTTCATCGACGTCCAACAGAAGGCACTCTTCTGGCTCATCGCGGCATGGGCACCGGACTTCACCGGTTCGATCGTCGACTACGGGACGTGGCCAGACCAGCCCGCCGACAACTACCGGCTCTCAGAGATCCGTCGCACCATCGCCAGGGCGATCCCGAAGTCGAGCGTCGAGGGCGGAATCTACGAGGCGCTCGTCAAGCTCTGCGGTGAGCAACTGCGGCGCGAGTTCAAGGCCGCCAACGGTGCGACGCTGAAGGTCTCGAGGTGCCTCGTCGACGCCAATTGGGGCCGGTCGACCGAGGTCGTCTACCAGTTCGCTCGGCAGGGCGAGTGGGCAGGCATCGTCTCACCCTCGCACGGCAAGTACTACGGCGCGTCGAGCTTGCCCTTCGCCGAGCACAAGCCTCTGCCCGGGGAACGCATCGGCTACCGATGGCGGATCCCGCCGTCGACCGGACGCCGTGCGGTGCGGTACGTCCTCTTCGACACCAACTGGTGGAAGAGCTTTGTCGCGGACCGAATGCGAGTCTCGGTCGGTGACCGCGGCTCGCTCTCGCTGTGGGGCTCTCCGAGGACGACCCACCAGATGTTCGCCGAGCACATGACCTCCGAGCGCCGGATTCCCGTCGAGGCTCGTGGCCGCAAGGTGGACGAGTGGCGCATCAAGCAGCCCGGCCTCGACAACCACTTCCTCGATTGCATCGTCGGTGCCGCCGTCGCTGCAAGTGTCCTTGGCATCGCCACCAACGCTAAGGATGGCGATCGCACCTTCGCCCGTAAGCGAGTGCGCCTCTCGGATCTGCAGTCACGCAAACGGATGGGGGTCGCATGAACGATCGCAAGGACGCGACACCGAAATCTGATCAGGCCCTCGACGAGGAACAAGGACTCCGTTGTCCCAAGTGCGCGTGCCAGCACTTCTACGTCGTGTGGACGCGCGCGCGGGCCGATCGCTCGATCCGCCGACGGCGTGAGTGCCGGCACTGCGGACACCAGATCACGACGAGTGAGACGCGCCTCACCGAAGCGCCGTGATGCTCTCGACACCTCCGCCGATCATCGTCGCGTTACATATGCGTAACGACTTGATCGATTTTCGCTCCCAGGTGCCAATCCGCGCGGATTACCCCCTGAGTTCGCGTGGGTACATGGTGAGTGACCATCCACCTATCACCAACCAACGACGATCGCGAGCGCTCGATGTAGAGCTGCAGATGATCCCGATCCGTGCGCGCGGCGACGCGCTGCACGAGGCATGGGCTGCGTTCCTGATTGGAGCGGACCCTGCACGCGCGGTGAAGGCATGGTGGGCACGCGAGCGACGCCGTGAGCGTCGCGAAGTCCCGGAGTCTCAGATTGAGCGAAACCGAAACGACCGCAGACCTCGAAACCACGATCCGCGAGAACGCCGCGAACCCCTCGAAGGTGAGCGGCGATCAAGGGTCGGTCGAGACGCGCGCCGTGTCGGAGACGATCGAGGCTGACCGCTACCTCGCTTCGCGCAAAGCTGTCAAGAACAAGGGCTACGGGATCCGCAAGTCGATCGTCTCCTTCGGAGGCGCCTGACGTGGGGATCATGGCCAAGATCTTCGGTGGAAGCGGCACTCCCAACACCGCGGTTGCGGCGAGCAAGGACGCTCCCCGATCGCGGCTGCAGCGTTTGCGTGCCCGCTATGACGCCGCCGCCGACGCTCCCGAGAATCGCAAACACTGGGCCAACGCCGACGCGCTCTCACCCAACGCCGCCCTCTCACCGAACGTGCGGCGGACATTGCGTATCCGCTCGCGGTATGAAATTGCGAACAACAGCTACGCGAAGGGCATCGTCGACACGCTTGCCCACGACATCATCGGCATCGGGCCACAGCTCCAAGTGAACGGCCCCAACTCCGAGGCAATCGAAGCCCTCTGGAATGAATGGGCCCGCTCGGTGAGCTTCGCCGACAAGCTCCGCCTGACCGTGCGATCGGCAGCCGAAAGCGGCGAGGTGTTCCTCCGCTTCGTCCGCAACGACATGGTCATGAGTCGGGTGCAGCTCGACTTGCGACTCTACGAGGCGGACCAGGTCGCCGCACCCGGACTCTTCGCGCCGCTCACCAACGGCGATGGCATCGAGTTCGATGGGTTCGGCAATCCGCTGCGCTATTCGATCCTCAAGGCACACCCGGGGTCGGGCTCGTCGGACTCGCTTCAGGCCGACCCGGTCCCTGCGTCGCAAGTCATCCACTACTTCCGGATGGATCGCCCGGGTCAACTACGGGGAATCCCGTGGATGACACCTGCCCTGCCGCTCTTTGCGCAGCTCCGGCGGTTCACGCTCGCGGCTCTTACCGCGGCGGAGACAGCAGCGAGCATCGCGCTTGCGATCGGCACTGACGCGCCCGCCCAGGACGACGGGCAAGACCCGGAGGCGATGGACACGTTCGACCTTGAGCGCGGCTCCGTCACCGTCCTTCCCCCTGGCTACAAGCTCTCGCAGGTCCAGCCGGCACAGCCGACGGCGTCCTACGAGATGTTCAAGCGCGAGATCTTGAATGAGATGGCGCGATGCTTGAATATGCCGTTCAACATCGCGGCGGGCAACAGCTCGAGCTACAACTACGCGAGCGGCCGCCTCGACCACCAAACCTACGATCTCTCGATCCGAGTGCTCCGTGCTCACATCGAAGCGATCATCCTTGATCGATTGTTCGCGGAGTTCTACCGCGAGGCCGTTGCGGTAGCCCGGGCGCTGCCCGGGTCAGTGAGGCTCGACGCCGCGATCATTCCGACACGCACGTGGATCTGGCAATCCCGTGAGCACGTCGACCCAGCGAAGGAAGCAAGCGGCCAGCAGACTCGCCTCCTGAACGGCACAACGACGCTTCGTGCCGAGTGTGCCGAGCGTGGTGACGACTGGCGCGAGGTGCTCGCACAACGAGCGAGAGAAAGGGACGAGCTCGCCCGATTGGGATTGAGCTTGACGCCGATCTCTGGCGCGCCACCGGGAACACCAGCCTCGGACGGTGGCAAGAGTCCTGACACCAACGAGGAGCCCAAGCCATGACCACT
>JAQSCR010000062.1 GCA_029945495.1 Pseudolabrys sp.
TTCTCGAAAGCGGCGATTTCTTGCGCGATTTGCGCCCGGCGCGTCGATGCCCGCGCGCGCTCTTCCGCGGTGATGCCGGCTATCTCGAAACCCTCGATGACGCCGCGGGCGTTGCGCGTAGACTCGATTTCGTAGCCGGCGGCGAGCACCCGACAGGCGAGCTCGTTCTGATAGACCTTCCCGGCGTAACGGATCGCGGCGAGCATCTGGCGCTCGGTCAACGCAAACCACCGGTTCGCTTTGGCATCGAAGGTGGCGTTCGCCGTGACCAAATGCGTGTGCAACTGCGCGTCGAGCGCCCGGGAGGCATCGTGCTCAAACCGTGCCGCGCAGAGGTTGCCAGTCGCCGCAGTCTGCTCTGACCAGGATGCGTCACCCGCTCGCACCCGACGGGCCGCGAACTGTTCCAATTCGGAGAATGCCACAGTGACCGCCTCCTGGTGAGCGGTGCGTAACCGCTCATCGCCGAAGGTCACCGCGAGCATCGAAACGCTTTTCGGCGCCGAGCACTGGAAGTCGAGAAACACAATCCGGTCGGTGCCCGTCCTTGCCGTCAGTCGGCGGCCGGTCAGGGGATGCTCGTTCTGCCGTAGGCGCTCAAATGCCTCGTCTTTCGCCCCGATGCTGCTGCCCGCCAACCCCAACCGCTCCGCGGCCTGACCAACCCATTCGCCCGAGACGGATTCCTTCTTCGAATAATAGTCGTTCGCCGTCAGATGTTTTCCCAGATAGGTGGAGCCGTTCCGAATCTTGGCCATGGTGAACATGCACTAGATGCGCTCAGGGAGGGGCTACCTCACCTGCCGGTGGCGGGCTAGTGCACCGCCCGGCTGCTGCGCGAACTCACCGGACTCCGCCCGGCGAATAAATTCCGCCCGCTGGGCGGCCGTCAGGTAGTGCCGGCCGGCGATGTTCACCGTGCTCAGCCAACCCCGCTTCCGCCATTGCCAGGCCGTGCTGGGGTTGATGCCGACCTCGGCAATCCACTTGTCGAGGGCCATGGGCGGGGAGTCGATTTGAGGCGGGGTATTTGAGTCCATATGATTACAGACAATCGCATGTTATTTGTTGTTGTCAATTGCAGAACAGACGCTTACGTTATCGTGTAAACCCCTGCCATCCCATGCCATTCAAGAACAAATCGAATCCACCCGACCGGATCGGGTTAAGCCTGCACAAGCACCTCGTGCCCCATGTCCTCGAAAAGGCCCCTGTGCTGAACATGAATCCAAACGAGTTCGTCAACGCCTGCGTGAAGGATTGCGTCAACGGCATGACCGTGGACAAGGATCCTGGTCCGGGTGCTCCCGGTATCGTGCAGGAATACCGCAGCCGGTCCGGCATGAATCCCCAGCCGGTCTCGCAGCGTTTCAATGACGCCGAATATGCGCTGCTGCGTTCACTCGATGAAATTCTTTACGACCTCAACCTGGCCAAAGAGTGTGTGCTTTCAGGAACAACCACTAGCGCCATTTTGAGCCCGGCCATCATCGAGCTGCTTCGGACCTATCAGCAACACCGCTCGCTGTTGCTGGCGCGCGCTCCGCTGTTCGACGGCAAGAAAGGATATCAAGCATCGCAAACGGGCATCTAACAGAAAATGGGAACGTTGCCTTGCGCCCGGTTCGCTCAATTTCTTCCTGTCCGTAAGGCGCTGAAGATTCTGCACGCAGCCAATCTGCCTTTTGTGCCGCCATGTTACGAGTGGGTGACTGAGCCTGCCGGCATTTGGTCGCGGAAGTTTCGGCAAGGCGTCATGACCTATGATAATGGCGGCTAATATATCACCTCTGATCTCCGTTGTCTCCGAAGGCCAACCACGGCGGCGCGAGAGGTTCGGTCGTGACGTCGATGGAAATGGGTTCGCGCGTCAGGACGGATTAGCTAACCTTGGCTCTATTGCCCTTACCAACCGACCATCGAACGCCATTCACCAGACTCGCCAATCCCATCAGTCCCGATGATTACGATCAACGGTATCCGACCACTTGCGGTGAACAAGAAGCAGGCGGGAGTCGCCTTGGGTTCGGTGAAGACCCTGCAGCGAATGCTATGGTGTGCGCGGCACCAACCCGAGGACCCTTGGGTCAAGATCGTGCGAGAGGGACGGCCGGGCACGGAGTGCCTGATCGACACGGCTTCGCTTGAAGCAGCTTATGCCCGCATCTACCACGGCGAGACCCCGCCGCCGATGCCGAGCGAGCGGAAGGTGATGTTTGGCCGGAACTGAGCCAGAGCGGTCGAGCAAATCCAGGTAACCGTTTTTGCGCCGATCAAAACCCGAGCCCTGAAATCTGCAGCTGTTCGATGAGGGAATATCCCCCCGACAAGGCTAAACTCGCCATCGGTGCCGGTTATGGCGCCGACGCGCGTCGGCATTGGCAAATGGTCTTCGCGGGACAGTTTCTGGCGTAGTTGCTATCGACCTCCGCTGGCACGAGCCCCCAGCGCAGATGCGCCTGGGTTTTTTGGACGTTATACCGCCACTCCTTGCACCGGTTCCTTTCCCTGTTTGATGAGCCGTTCGAGATTACCCGGCGTGATCGAGAAATAGAGTTTCGCGTCTGCGGGGCTGACCAGGTTCCTGTAGTGCCCGAAGATCACCGCAGGGCTGTTGCCCATCTCGCTCGCGGTAAGGTTTTCGTTTCGGTGCAGCTCGTAGTGATAGGAGCCAAAGCTGTGGCGGATGCCGTTGTGCGGGTAGTCCGTGATCCCGGCTTTTTCCACCAGCTCGCGCAGATGTTCACCGAACATATCATCGCGCGCCGTCACCGGGCCGGGGTCCGTCCGGCAAGGCGCAAGCCACGTCATGAGCGAACTGCCAACAGGCACGATGCGGCGCTGCCGCGTTTTCGCTTTGGCCCCTGTGACCTCAATGGTGCCGGCCGCGAGGTTGATCTCGGACCAGTCGAGCGCGCACAGCTCGCTGCGCCGCAAGCCCGCAAAGAGGCCGATCGTCAAGGCGGGCACCATCGCCGGTGCCGATGCGCTGGCGGCACCCAGCAGCGCGAGCACGGCGCCTACCTTGAGAATTCCGACTGGCCGGTCATCGAGAATCGGTCGGGCAATTTTCGCCACCGGGTTGGCTGGGCAATAATCGCGATCCTGCGCAAAAGTAAATAGCGTCGATAGCGTGACCATGTAGTTCTTCCGGGTGCGGGGCAGCCAGTCGCTTTCGGCAAAGTAATCCTCCAACTCGGCACGGGTGATGGAACTGATCGGGCGGTCGCCGAACTCCTCACCAAGCACCCGGAAGCTACTTTCATAATGAATGAAGGTGCGTGGTCGCACTCCGATCACCGCTCGGGTCTTGAGAAATTCCTTCGCCACCTCTGCCAAGGTCCGCTTTCCGCCCGCCGGGCGTGCGTGGCCCAGATAATACGACACAGCCACCGTGAGCGAAGTGCCGTTCAAGCGCTTGTAGGCATCCGCCGCTTCGCCGATTTGGGCGGGAGTCAACTGAAAGGTGCTGGTGCCAGTGGCGATTCGCTGGGCATTTTGTTTGCCGATCCAGAGACGGGCCTCGCTGAGGTCGGAGAATTCTTTTTGCTGGGCCTTCCCACCGGTGAATTTTTTCCCGAGTCGCACGCGCCAGAATTGCTGTCCCACGCCGTTGCGGCTTCGATACACGGCGGCGCCATATGGCAGTTCAGCAATCGGTCGCTTATTTTTCATTCCTCAGGTTATTTAACGCTATTTCGCCGCTAAAAGTCAATTCTCCTCTCAACCTACAGCTCATAACCTGAAGGTCGTTGGTTCAAATCCAACCCCTGCACCCAATTTTGAAAATCCGGCGGCCACCCCGCCGGATTTTTCTTGGGATTGCCTCACCGGCGGAACGGATTACCCAATGAGGTCCCGCACCCATGCAAACCTCGGTCTCCCAAGTGAAATGGTATTTCGGTTTGAGTGTGGTCTTGCTGGGGTTGGGGTCCGCCCTTTCGGCCGAACCCGACCGGACGGTCCTGCCGCTCGCGCTCCCGGCCTTCACCGGCAAGATGGCGCCGGCCCTGAAGGATTCCATCCCGGGTCCGACCACACCGGTCACCGCGCCGAAGGGCGCGCCCAATGTCGTCGTCGTCCTCTTGGATGATGCGGGCTACGCGCAATCCGGCACCTTCGGCGCCCTCATCCCCACGCCGACGCTTGATCGCCTGGCCGCGGACGGCCTGCGTTACACCCGTTTCCATGTCACGGCCATGTGCTCGCCCACCCGTGCGGCGCTGCTGACGGGCCGCAACCACCACTCGGTCGGCATGGGCGTCATCAGCAACTGGAGTTCGGATTTCCCCGGTTACACCGGCTCGATTCCCAAGAGCGCGGCCTTCATCTCCGAGGTCCTGCGGGCCAACGGTTACGCCACCGCCGCCATCGGCAAATGGCACCTGATCCCCAATGCGGAAACCACGCAGGCCGGACCGTTCGATCATTGGCCCACCCACCAGGGGTTTGATTATTTCTATGGCTTCATCGGCGGGGAGACCGACCAGTGGCACCCGGAAATCACCGAGGGCACCCGGCCGGAAACGATGGCCGTCCCAGCCGGGAGGGAGCACGACTACACGCTGAACGAAAACCTCGCGGACAAGGCCATCGCATGGATCAAGTCGCAGAAATCCTCCGCACCGGACCGCCCGTTCTTCATCTACTACGCTCCCGGCGCCACTCACGCGCCGCTGCAGGCGCCGAAAGCCTGGATCGAAAAATTCAAGGGGCAGTTCGACATGGGCTGGGACAAATACCGCGAGCTGGTCTTCGCCCGCCAGAAAAATCTCGGTGTCGTCCCGCCGGACACAGTCTTGACGCCCCGCCCCGCGGAAATCCCGGCTTGGGACTCGTTGACGCCGGATCAGCAGAGACTCGATGCCCGCTTGATGGAGATTTTTGCGGGATTCATGGCGCAGTCCGACCATGAGATCGGGCGGGTCATTGACACGCTCGAACAGGTCGGCGCCCGCGAAAACACTCTCGTCATCTATATCGCCGGCGACAACGGCGCCAGTCTGGA
>JAQSCR010000063.1 GCA_029945495.1 Pseudolabrys sp.
GGCGTTGCAGATCCGGCGCGCCGTAGCGATCGCGGATTTTCCAGGCGGCATGGATGACGATGTCCGGCCGCTCGGCGGCGACGGCGGCGGTCCATGCGGTATCGCCGGTCGAGGCCGCGATCCAGACAATGTTCGGGCAGCCGACAAGCGCATCCGGCATCGGCGCGTGATCGAGCGCGATGATGCGCTCGACATCGGGCCGCTGCGACAGCAACTCGCACAACATGCCGCCGATATAGCCGGCGGCGCCGGTGATGAAGACGCGGTGTCCCATGCGACAATGACTAGCCTTGCGACCATTAAATTCGTCTCAACGCGCCATAGAAAAAGGGCGCTTCGTTGCCGAAGCGCCCTTGATCGTGTCGCGGCCGACGTCCTTCAAGCCGAATAATACATTTCGTATTCGACCGGATGCGGGGTGTGCTCGAAGCGGATGACTTCCGTCATCTTCAGCTCGATGTAGCTGTCAATGAAGTCGTCGTCGAACACGCCGCCGGCCTTGAGGAATTCACGATCCTTGTCGAGGCTGTCGAGCGCTTCGCGCAATGAGCCGCACACGGTCGGGATCTGCTTAAGCTCCGCCTTGGGCAGATCGTAGAGATCCTTGTCCATCGGCTCGCCGGGGTGGAGCTTGTTCTTGATGCCGTCGAGACCGGCCATCAAGAGCGCGGCAAAGCCGAGATACGGATTGGCGAGCGGATCGGGGAAACGCACCTCGACGCGCTTGGCCTTCGGGCTCTCGGTGTAGGGGATGCGGCACGACGCCGAACGGTTGCGCGCCGAGTAGGCGAGCAGCACCGGCGCCTCGAAGCCCGGCACCAGACGCTTGTAGGAGTTGGTGGTCGGGTTGGTGAAGGCGTTGATCGCCTTGGCGTGCTTGATGACGCCGGCGATGTAGGACAGGCACATATCCGACAGGCCCGCATACTTGTCGCCGGCGAACATCGGCTTGCCGTCCTTCCAGATCGACTGGTGGCAGTGCATGCCCGAGCCGTTGTCGCCGTAGATCGGCTTCGGCATGAAGGTCGCGGTCTTGCCGTAGATCTGCGCCACCTGGTGGATGCAGTATTTATAGACCTGCATCATGTCGGCCATCTGCGTCATCGGCGAGAACTTCAGGCCGAGTTCGTGCTGGGCCGAGGCCACTTCGTGGTGATGCTTTTCGACCTTGGCGCCCATGCGCGCCATGGCGCCCAACATTTCCGAGCGCATGTCCTGCGCCGAGTCCTGCGGCGGCACCGGGAAGTAGCCCTTCTTGACGCCGATGCGGTGGCCGAGATTGCCGCCTTCGTAATCGGTGTCGGAATTGGTCGGCAGTTCGATCGAGTCGACCTTGAAGCCGGTGTTGTACATGTCGGCTTTGTATTTGACGTCGTCGAACACGAAGAATTCGGCTTCGGGCCCGAAATAGATGGTGTCGCCGAGGCCCATCGACTTCACCAGCGCTTCGGCCTTCTTGCACATGCCGCGCGGATCGCGGTTGTAGGATTCACCGGTGGTCGGCTCGAGCACATCGCAAACCAGGACGAGGGTGGTTTCGGCGAAGAACGGATCGATACAGGCGGAGGCCGGGTCCGGCATCAGGCACATGTCGGATTCGTTGATCGCTTTCCAGCCGGCGATCGACGAGCCGTCGAACATCTGGCCTTCCGAGAAGGTGTCTTCCTCGATCATGCCGACGTCGAAAGTGACGTGCTGCCACTTGCCGCGCGGATCGGTGAAGCGGAAATCGACGTATTTGACGTCGTTGTCCTTGATCAGCTTCATGACATTCTTGGCTGTCGTCATGGGTAACGTTTCCCCTTACTGGCTGGATTTATCCAGCCGGGACATTTGGCCAAGCGTTAGATGGCGTCAATACCGGATTCACCCGTTCTGATGCGAATGGCTTCCTCAATGTTGGAAACGAAGATCTTGCCGTCGCCGATCCGGCCGGTCTGGGCGGCGCGGCGGATGGCATCGACGGCCTTGTCCAGCATATCATCGCCGAGCACGATCTCGATTTTCACCTTGGGCAGGAAGTCGACGACGTATTCGGCGCCCCGGTAAAGCTCGGTGTGGCCCTTCTGGCGCCCGAAGCCCTTGGCCTCGGTGACGGTGATGCCTTGCAGGCCGACTTCCTGCAGCGCTTCCTTCACCTCGTCGAGCTTGAAGGGCTTGATGATGGCCTCGATTTTCTTCATTCCGAAATCTTTCTTCCCAAACCAGCGGACTGGTCGCCGAATTCGTCGCGTGCGGGCTGCGTTGACGTTTGCCGGTAGTTAGCAGGTCCCGTGCCAAACTGGGGTTGCCGCAAAAGCTATTCTACGACAACGGCTTGCTCGCTCCCCCGTCACAGCGTACCGCAATTGCCTAAATGTCGATGCCCGGTAATTGGGCATTCTGCACAAAGTTTCGCCAGAGCCAAAGATCATGTTTGCCGGCAGCAGGTTACCGCGAATTGTCGGTCCTTGTCGGGGTCGATAGTGTCGCCGTCATGACGGGCGCAATGACCGAACTTTTGACCACCGCGGAAATGGCCGAGGCCGACCGGCTAACCATCGCCGCCGGCATAGCCGGCATCGCGCTGATGGAGAACGCCGGCATCGCGGTCGCCGATGTCGTGAGTTCGCTCGAGGGGAAGCACGTGGTCGTGGTGGCCGGTCCCGGCAACAATGGTGGCGACGGCTTCGTCGCGGCGCGGCATCTGGCCGCGCGCGGCTGCGCGGTGCGGGTGAGCTTCGTCGGCGACCGCGCCAGGCTCAAGGGCGACGCGGCGCAAGCCGCCGCGCGCTGGAGCGGGGCAGTCGACGCGGCTCACCCTGAGCAGCTCGCCGAATGCGACATCATCGTCGACGCGCTGTTTGGCGCCGGGCTCGACCGCGAGGTCACCGGCGTGGCGCGCGCCATGATCGAGGCGATGAACGCGGCCGGCGTCCCGGTCGTCGCCGTCGATCTGCCGAGCGGCATCAACGGTACGACCGGCGCTGTGATGGGCGTGGCAGTCAGGGCGAGTCAGACCGTAACTTTCTTCCGCCGTAAGACCGGACATCTACTGCTGCCGGGGCGGCTCCATTGCGGCGCGTTGACAGTGGCCGGTATCGGCATTTCGGACAGCGTGCTGGCGACCATCAAACCGCAGACTTTTGCCAATGGGCCTGCGTTGTGGGGCGAGCGCTTTCCGGTCCCTAAAGCCGAAGGGCACAAATACGCTCGCGGCCATGCCGTGGTCATCTCCGGCGGCCTGTCGAGCACCGGGGCGGCGCGGCTGGCCGCGCGCGCGGCGCTGCGGGCAGGCGCAGGGTTGGCGACCCTGGCGAGCCCGCGCGAGGCGCTTGCCGTCAATGCTGCGGCGAGCCTCGCGGTGATGGTGCGGCCGGTCGACGGCGCGGCCGAGCTGGCCGCGTTCCTGGCCGACAAGCGGCACAACGCGGTGGTGCTGGGGCCGGGCGGCGGGGTCGGTGAGGCGATGCGCGAGCAGGTCCTGGCGGCGCTCGGCAGCGAAGCGGCCGTCGTCCTCGATGCCGACGCGCTGACCAGCTTCACTGATGCGCCCGAGGCGCTGTTTTCAACAATAGCCAAACAAGCTGGGCGGGGCGTTGTTTTGACCCCGCACGACGGAGAATATGCGAGATTATTCAAATCAATATCAAATAGTCCGGAAGTTAAATCGAAACTTGAGAAAGCGCGACTGGCGGCGCGCGTGAGCCACGCCGTGGTGCTGCTCAAGGGCGCCGATACGGTGGTGGCCTCGCCCGACGGCCGCGCCGCGATCGCCGATAATGCGCCAGCCTATCTGGCGACGGCCGGCGCCGGCGACGTGCTGGCTGGGATGATTGCCGGGCTCTTGGCGCAAGGCATGCCGGCATATGAAGCCGCCAGCGCCGCGGTCTGGCTGCACGGCGAGGCGGCGCGCGAATTCGGCCCCGGACTGATCGCCGAGGACCTCCCGGAAGCGCTGCCGGCGGTCTACCGGCGGCTGTTTGCCGCAAGTCTCGGCGCCCATTGACCGGCGGCCCTTGAGCCGGCGCGGTGGCGCGCCATTTAAGCAAGGCGACCGGCGCCCGAGCTTACCATCTTGGCTTGACGTGGTGTTTCTGCCTTGCCCCTAGCGGCCCGGCGCGTTATGCCCCGGCCCAAGGATACGTCTAAAGAAACGTCTTTCGACGGCCCTTTGCGGGCGTGGCGGAATTGGTAGACGCGCTGGATTTAGGTTCCAGTGGCGAAAGTCGTGGGGGTTCGAGTCCCTCCGCCCGCACCAGCAAGGGCTTCGGATCTGACGATTGAAGAGTTTTGATAGTCGCGGGTAGGTCCCCGCATCCCGACACCTCCGGCGCGCCTCGCCGCACGTAAAATGCCGGCGCCGCGCGCGTGACAGCAACGAAGTGAGATCATGCAGGTTACCGAAACACTGTCCGAAGGCCTCAAGCGCGAATTTGCTGTGGTCGTTCCCGCTGCCGAACTCGAAGCCAAGGTCAATGTGCGCCTGGACGAGCTCAAGGACCGCGTGAAGATCAACGGCTTCCGCCCGGGCAAGGTGCCGGTCGCCCATCTCAAGCGTGTCTACGGCCGCTCGGCCATGGCGGAAGTGATCGAGGCGACCGTCCGCGACGCCAACAATCAGATCGTTACCGATCGCGGCTTCAAGCTTGCCTCCGACCCGAAGGTGACGCTGCCGACCGAACAGGATGCGGTCGAGAAGGTCATCACCGGCGGCAGCGACCTGAGCTACACGGTGGCTGTCGAGATCGTGCCGGAGATCAAGCTCGCCGATTTCAAGACCATCAAGCTCACCAAACTCACCACCGACGTCAGCGACGCCGAGATCGACGAGGGCATTGCCCGCGTTGTCGATCAGAACAAGCCCTATGCGCCCAAGGCTGAAGGCGAGAAGGCGGCGAGCGGCGACCGCGTCAACATCTCGTTCGTCGGCACCATCGGCGGCAAGCCGTTCGACGGCGGCACCGGCGACGACATCGCCGTGCAGATCGGTTCGAACA
>JAQSCR010000064.1 GCA_029945495.1 Pseudolabrys sp.
CCTGCCCGTCCTTGAGCGGAAGCGCACGCAAGACCACTCGCGCGTCGGCGGGCGAGAACGGCATGGCCTGAAGGTCGTAAACCACGACGCCCTTTGGCGCATAGCCGTAGTCAATCATGAACGCAGTCTGCGCGCGCAGGCCATTGAAATTCTGAAACTGGAGAAAACCCGTCACGCGACGGCCCGGATTAGCGCGTGGCGATGGCTCGATTATGTTGATCGTGACCCCCGCGAGTTGGTATCCGTCGTATCGGAATCCTCTTCCGTTCGGCCCGACATCGTGTGATGCAATTTTGGCTCCCGATGCCAGTTGGGTCGTGCCAAGACCCTTCGACAGGTCCCCGTCGCCCCGTAACACTTGGCTGACGGCAAGGACCGCGAGCATGATATCGGGCGCGACGTCCTTCGCCGCGACTTCCGTGCTGCCGGGGATTGTTATGACCGCCAGGTTTTCTGCCGCGCCTGCCGATTGGGAAATCGTCAACGCGATCAGCACGAGCGATCTGTGAATGACCTTGAGCGCGTTCACGAAAGTTCTCTCATTGGTTGGCGGGCATGAGAATTCTCATTCCGCTATGCGGCACCGCTGCGCTGGCGGGCTTCACAAGATCGCTGTTGTAGGGGTGAGTCTTCGGGGTATCCTTCATCGCTATCAATCTATTCGTTACGGCGTCATAGGCTGTACTGACGCCTTGTGAGGCGCCCTGGCTGAGTGCAGCCGTAGCGAGCGAGTCACCCAGCACCTTGGAAATGCCCCCACCGGCCATGTCGCCAAGAATGGATTTGGCGGCTTCGTTGCTACCCTCATTCGCGGCGTTTTGAAATTTTTGCCCGATGCTCTTGTTGGTGAGGAAGTCCTTGCCGAGGCTGCGAACGAAGGCAGCGGTCCCCACAGTCATTGCTCCCGCAATCATCGGGCTGCCAAACGATGTGTATGGGAACGCTATGTTGACCGCGGTCGACAGGGCCAGCAGGCTGGCATCGGCCGGATTTTGCTTGACCCAGTTCACGGCGCTTTCAGCCGCATTTGCTGCGCCTTCGGCGGCGCTCACGGCGGCATTGCCATACAAGTCACTGGGCATTGGGATGCCGGTCAAGAGTACCGATTTCGCACCGGGCGGCAGGTTCGCGCTGCTCGCTTCCCATAGGTGCGACATAAAATAGCTTTCGGCCGCCTTGGCTGCGCCGCCCACCGAGGGCGGCATGAAAATGGGCGCTGAACTCTGCCTGGTCCTGAGCACCGCCAAGACAATCAGTCCCGAACCGTCCATCACGTAGACCGTCGTGCCATCGGTCCGCATAGAGGCCTGGCTACTGTCGGTCGAGGGAGCGGCTGGGGGTGCCGCGGCGACCGGGATTTGAAGAACGCACGCCTTGCCGTTTTCGGTGAGGGCGACGACGCTGCCGGGCGCAGGCCGGCGTGACGGCGGCTGCTTTGACACCTCGGCCATGTAGCGCGCGACAAGACCGACGCTGCACGCTGCGGGAGGCGCGGGTTTCGCCGGCGCGCGCGGCTGAACTGTCTTCGGCGGCTCGACGCATGCGCCGCCCTGCATGACCAATCCCGGCCGGCACGGCAATGACTTCACGCATGCGTTTTTGCCGAACGGGGCAGGCTCATACCCCGACGGGCACTGAATGGCGACGGCCTCGCCCGACACGACCGCAAGCGCCGCCGCGACCAGCGCCGCGCGCGCGACGTTGCGCGCGCTTCCAAACGCAACTTTGCCGACATGCAATCCGATCATGGTGCAAGCGTGCGCCGCACGCCGGCATGGCGTGTTGACCTACGTCAAGCGGCGAGGCGCCGGGCCTGCTTATATAAATTGTTCGTCGAACGGGGCCCGCCCATGACCGACCTGAAAGCGGAATTGAAATCGGTCCTCGCCAATGCCGGCCTGACCGTCACGGAAAGTGACGGCGCGCTCGAAGGCGCGCGCGAGACCATCACCGCCAAATGGTGGCTCGGCGGCCGCAAGGTCACCTACAAGACTGCGATCCGGCTCGCCGAAGCCGAGCGCACCGTGCACTTCCGGGAAGTGGTCGTGGAGCGCAGCTGGGGCATCCCGCCGCCGACGCTCACCGTGGAGACGACCACCACCTCCGGCTGGAAGCGCTCGGGCACGCGCACCGACGTCTCGGCCCCCGGCGGCGGTCAAGTCGACTATGCACGCGTGCGCGAGGCGATCCAGAAAGCGGTCACCGCCGCAGGCTGGACGTTTCATCTCGAAGGGGGACGGCTGCCATAGCTCAATGCCCCTGCTGCCAGAGCTTTGTCCGCCGCCCTTAGCAGACATGCCGTAGGCGTCGAGAAATGTCCGCTTTCGAGCCCAGAGCGGTCGTCCTTTACGAGCCTCCAAGGATTGTTGGTTAGACAAATCCATTCTATCCCATTGACCTCGGTTACTCAGTTAGACACTTCCTCAAGTGCTAACCCATTGATTTTCCGACCACAGGGTTAGATTGAAAATCGCAGTGTCGCTGGTTCGATTCCGGCCCTGGGCACCATCACCCCGTTCGCAGCAGTTCGCCAGCTTCCGCCGACGCTCGAATAACCCTTTAAATACAATATATTAATTTCGTGGACGGTTGCTGGGGCTCGCGACCGTTCGTTGCCGGTCGGCGCAGTTGATGGTATCGATGATGGTATCGATCTAGGATTTTAATGGCGATACCATCAAATGCTCGTCAATACTCGGATAAGTCAGGCCAAGCCCGAAGACCGCGATTACAAATTGGCGGACTACGACGGGCTTTATCTCTTAGTACGCCCGACCGGCGCCAAGTTGTGGCGGTTGAATTATCGTTTTGCTGGCAAGCAGAAGTCGTTGGCCTTGGGCGCGTATCCGACAGTCAATCTGGCCGACGCGCGGGAACGCCGTGATGCGGCTCGAAAGCTCTTGGCCAACGGGACGGATCCGAGCGTTAAGCGTCGCCTGGAGAAGATTGCGGCAGCGGCGGGTGGCAGCACTTTTCGGGAAGTGGCCGAGGAGCTTTTGGCTAAACAGACCCGTGAAGGTCGTTCGCCGACTACCACGAAAAAGAACCGCTGGCTCTTGGAGCCCGCCTTCCAGGCATTCGGTTCCCGACCGGTCGGGGAGGTCACGGCTCCAGAGCTCCTTTACGCGCTTCGCAAATTCGAAGTTCGCGGCCGCTTCGAAAGTGCCCGGCGTATGCGAACTGTTGCTGGGATGGTTTTTCGCTATGCCATCGCAACCGGGAGGGCTGCGCGCGACATCTCGTTGGATTTGCGCGGGGCACTCACCGCACCAAAGACCAATCACCGAGCCGCCATCGTTGCGCCCGCGGAAGTGGGGGGGCTCCTGCGCGCGATTGACAGCTATGTCGGTCAGCCAACGACCCGACTTGCCCTTCTGCTCTCGGCCCTAGTCTTCGTACGGCCCGGCGAATTGCGCCATGCGCGCTGGCGAGAGTTCGATTTGCCGGACGCTGTCTGGAATATCCCGGCCGAAACGATGAAGATGGACCGGCCTCATCGTGTGCCGCTGGCTCGCCAAGCGATCTCCGTCATCCGCGATCTGCATAAGATTACCGGAAAAGGTGAGTTCTTGTTTCCCGCGATTACGTCTGTTCGCCGGCCGATGAGCGAGAACACCTTGAATGCAGCGTTACGTCGCCTCGGTTACACCAAGGACGAGGCTACAGCGCACGGCTTTAGGACCACCGCATCGACACTTCTTAACGAGATGGGTCGCTGGAGCCGGGATGCCATCGAGCGACAACTAGCTCATCAAGAAGAGAACGACGTTCGAAGAGCCTACATGTACGCTGCCGAGTTTTGGCCTGAGCGCGTTCAGATGATGCAGGCCTGGGCAGACTACCTCGATCGACTGCGGTTGGGGGCAATAGTCATCCCGATGGAAACGGTACGGTCGATCCGCGAGTAGGCCGGCTCGGTATTGGTAATCAAAATGAACAAAGAGCGCAAAAAGGCGGTGCGATTGCGTGAAGCAATAGCCGATTTTAATTCGGAAGCTGAAAAGTCGCGCCGAAAGAAGCATGACGTTGGCATCACCGGGAAGCCATGGAGCGCAGATAGCTTTGTACGATGGAGTGCGACTGCTTGGTTTGCTCTTAGGCTGCGTAGGGAAGATCGCGCATTAAAAAAGGCATTCAAGGAATTCGATCTTGATCCTGATAATCCCACGCATTGGAGAGACCTCGCCTTCTCTTTAGCTTCGACCCTGTTTCAAGAGCGGAAGCGTGCGGGAGCGCACATAAAATGGGATCAGGCACGCTATTTGGAATTGATCGAAGCCGTCGAGCAGCGGTTGAAATCAAATCCTCAGCTTCGTCTAGGTGGGGCATGTCAAAAAATTGCTACATCGGACGATAGCCCGAAATATTTCAGGTCATCTAAGTACGCTTTGATGAAAGCTCTGCAAAGAGCCAAGGCTCTGGGAATAGTGCATGAATCGAGGAAGCGTTCGCGCGACTAGAAGTAGCTGTGGATTTGCGCCAGCGACCGATCGGAGACAATATTGATTCCCTAATTTGTCTTCGATTTTTGTCGTCCTGGTGAAGAAAAAATAGCGACCTACTATTTTGTCCTCCCCGCATCGTGCACCTCCGTTCGCGGCAGTACGTTCAAGTACGCTAGCGAAACAGGAGACAGATCGTGCCGATTGCTTACGCGGATGTCGATGGTTACGTCCACCGCAGCTCGTGATCTAAGCCTTTGGTCCTGCACCACCGGGCGCACGCGATCGAACGTCGACCGGGGCCTGCCTGATTGACCAATTTGACCTGGGTCCATCTAGGTTGAGCGGCGAGAGTCGCGACGAAGGGTCTCAAACATCGAACATGATCGCCGAGCCGGGGCCGTTCTCTCCGCTGGAGACGCTGGAGCAGTACTTGGCGCTGGTAAAGGCTTTGTCGAAAGCTGATATGACGCCCAATCAGTGTCAAATCGCATCCAACTCCGACCCCTTTTCGCGTCCAATTCCGACCCCCT
>JAQSCR010000065.1 GCA_029945495.1 Pseudolabrys sp.
GCCGCTGCAAGTTCACGACCTGCTGGCTTAAAGCGCCGCCTGCCGCCACCGTCGCGCCCCGAATTGGTGTAGACTTCCCGGCATGACGACCCCGACCCGCAAAGATACCCAGACCCCGACCCAGGCCAAGACCCCGGCAAAGCCGTCGTCGCGTTCCGACATCGACGCCTTCCTCACCAAGGTCAAAAGCCTTGGCTCCACCGCCACCGCCGGCCAGCGCGGCCGGCTGATCTTTGCATTAGATGCCACCATGAGCCGCCAGCCGACCTGGGACTCAGCCTGCGCGTTGCAGGCCGACATGTTTCGCGAGGCGGCTTCGATCGGCGGGCTGGACATCCAGCTCGTTTATTTCCGCGGGCTTAGCGAATGCCGCGCCTCCGGCTGGGTCGCCGGCGCCGAGAAACTCGCCGGCCTGATGCAGCGTATCGACTGCCGCGGCGGTCACACCCAGATCGGCAAGGTGCTCAGCCACGCCCGGCAGGAACAGGCGCGCAAGACGGTGCAGGCGCTGGTCTTTGTCGGCGACGCCATGGAGGAGGGCATCGACGATCTCGCGCATGCGGCCGGCGAACTCGGGCTACTCGGCGTGCCGGTCTTCATGTTCCAGGAAGGCGGCGATCCGGTGGCGGAAGCGGCCTATCGCGAGATCGCGCGGCTGTCGCGTGGCGCCTATTGCCGTTTCGATACCGGCTCGGCGCAGCAACTGGCCGAATTGCTTCGCGCCGTCGCGGCCTATGCCGCCGGCGGCATGAAGGCGCTCGCCGCGCTGTCGGCGCGTCATGCCGGCGGCGCGCGGCTGCTGCTCGCGCAGATGAAATCCTAATGCCGATGCTCGTTTTCGGTTTGCTGGCTTTGGTCTTGGCGCTCTGGGCGCTCAATGTCGTGTCCAAGGTCGATCCCAAGCTCGGCGCGCGCGTGCTCAAGGCCGGCGGCGGCCTGTTGTCGATCGGCATGGCGGTCTTCCTCGGCCTGCGTGGCGAAATCGGCATTGCCATTCCGCTCGGCGCTTTTGGGCTGGGTCTTCTCGGCTGGGTGCCGTTCGGGCCGGCCGGCTTTTCCGATCGCACGCAGAAAAGCGGCGGCCAGACTTCGCGCGTGCGCACTGCCTTCATTGAAATGGCGCTCGATCACGACAGCGGCGCGATGGGCGGACTGGTGCTGGCCGGGCGCTTTCAGGGCCGCACGCTGGAAAGCCTCGACACCAAAACGTTGGTCGAGTTGCTGACCGAAATCGACGACGAAAGCCGCGCGCTGTTAGTTCCGTATCTTGACCGCCGGGATGCCGGCTGGCGTGAACACGCGCAAGGTGACGCGGCAACGGGGCGGCCGGCGGCGAGCAGCGGCAAAATGTCGGAACAGGAGGCCTATCAGATCCTTGGCCTGGAAGCTGGCGCGAGCGCCGACGTCATCGCCCGCGCGCATCGCACGCTGATGAAGAAATTCCATCCCGACCAGGGGGGCTCGACGTATCTCGCGGCTCGTATCAATGAAGCCAAAGAAATTCTGCTTCGTCGCCATCGCTGATGTACTCCAAACGCAACGTCACCAGCGGCTCCTGACCGTCGACGCAAACCCCGTTATCGCTCTTTTTTATTATTGCGCATGCCCCGTTTTCGGGGTCACGCGGCAGGCTCTAGTTCCGCAGCAGCATGCAGGGAATTTCACTGCGCTTAAGATTTTTGCAGGCGCTTTCGGCCTGATCCTTGTCGAGACCGGCAAAGCGCGCGCGGTACAGCGCCTTGTCGCCCTTCGCCACTTTCTCGGTGAAGGGGTCAGCCCGGCCGAGCTGTTCCTTGGCCTTGGTCTGCGCCGTGCTCAGGCGCTCCTTCGCATTGTGTTCGTCCGGAAAGGCGCCGACCTGAATCATCCAGCCGCCGCGTGCTTTGGCGGCATGGCTGCCAGCCGTGGTTGTCGGCGGAGGCGCGACGACGACCGGCGCCGGCACCTTATCACCGGCGGACGCGAGCTGAGGGCCGCGGACGGCCTTGGCTTCGTTGGCCGGCAGCACGCCGAGAATGCCGGGGGCGGCGCCGGGCGGCGGTGGCGGCAGATCGCTCTTGATGGTGGCGACGGTGGTCACGCTGGCGCCGTTCGCCGTGGCCGGCGTGGCGCTGAGCTTGCGATTGTCGGACGGCAGAGTCGACAAAGCGGCCATGCGCGTGCCGGCCTGAACGCTGACGGTCTTGACCGCAATCGGCTTGATCGGTTCGGTCGAGCCGAGCGTGGGGCCGGCCGATGCGGTCGCGTCTTCTCGCGGGTCGCGCGCCGGCGTCGGCGGCTTGGCCGGCAGCTTGGTCTCAGCCACGGCGGTGCCTTCGGCGACCGGCGACACGGAGCGCGTGGTCGAAGCGACCTTGATGGTGCTCTCGATCAGGCTGCGCACGCGGGCGTCGCGCGCGCTCGCGGTGCGGCCGCCGAATACGGCGGCGACGATGTGCCGTTTGTTGCGGTTGACCGAGGTGACGATATTGAATCCGGAGTCGTGGATGTAGCCGGTCTTGATGCCGTCGACGCCATCGACGCTGCCGAGCAGACGGTTATGGCCGCGCACGGTGCGGCCGCGGAAGGCGAAAGCGCGCGTCGAGAAATAGTGGAAATAGTTCGGGAAGCGGTCCTGCAGCGCGCGGCCGAGCAGGGCCTGATCGCGGGCGGTGGTGATCTGCGCATCGTCGGGCAGGCCGGAGGCATTGCGGTAGGTCGTCTGCGCCATGCCGAGCGCCCGCGCCTTGGCGGTCATCATGCGGGCGAAACTGGGCTCGTCGCCGCCGAGCGCCTCGCCGATGATCACGGCGACGTCATTGGCCGATTTGGTGACGATGGCGCGGATCGCGGTTTCGACTTGGATGGTCTCGCCGGGCTTAAGGCCGAGTTTGGACGGCGCCTGCGACGCGGCATGCGCCGATACCGGCAATTCACTGTTGAGCTTGATCTTGCCGGCTTCCAGCCGTTCGAACAGCAGATAAAGCGTCATCATTTTGGTGAGCGAGGCGGGATGGCGCGGGCTGTCGGCGTTGGTCGCCTGGATCACCGTGCCGGAATTGCCGTCGACCACGATCGATGCGTAAGGCGGCTCGTAGCCGGGCGCCGCCTTGCGGTGGCGGCGGGCGCGGGCATCGGCATCGCCGGCCATCGCGGTGACGAGAATGACGGTCGCCAGACCGAGGGCGCCCCAACGAAACGCGCGTTGGATATGACCTCCTCGCCGCGACATCTGCAATCCCCAACCCCGTTACGGATTTTCCTAGGCCGTCATCGTGGCCATTTTATAGCGCCTTTGCAGCGCCAGAACGGATGACGGTAGGAGAACGCGGTTTACAAAATCTTAAGCCATGTCCCTGATTTTATGGTAAATTTTGCAGTGCAACATCTCGATTGACTTTATTGTGCAGTGCGGTATAAGGTTTCTGTGCGCCCGGGATAGGCCGGGGCCTGAGATAGCACATTGGCGCCGCTTAAGCGGAGCCGGGAAAGGATGCACAATGGTCAAGAATTTCGAGGACCTTCAGCAGGTCAGCAAAGAAAACATCGATCTCGCCGTGAAGTCGGTGGGCACTGTTTCCAAGAGCGCCCAGGCGATTGCCGTCGAAATCGCCGACTATTCGAAGAAGTCTTTCGAAGACAGCACCGCGGCGCTTGAGAAGCTTTTCGGCGTCAAGTCGATCGAAAAGGCCATCGAGCTGCAGACCGAATACGCCAAGTCGGCCTACGAAGGCTTCGTTGCCGAAGCGACCAAGATCGGTGAAATGTACACCGCGCTCGCCAAGGAAACCTACAAGCCGTTCGAAGCCGTTCTGGCGAAGGCCAAGTAGTTAGTTTCCACTGTCGTCTGTGCGTAGCGTAACCGTTGCGTCGCGTGCGTGAGTGTTGCCAATAAGTGAAAGCCCGGCGGTTGAGCCGGGCTTTTTCGTTGTCGGCGTGAGGGGCTAACCGCCTATTTGGCGACGCGCAGCTTGGTCAGGTTGGTGCCGATCGCGGCGAACACCGATCCCAGACCGCTCGACGACGTCACCATGAAGAACTTCGACGGGTCGCTGAATTTGTCCGGGCCACCGGCACAGTTCTGCAGCAGGACCGACAACGGATCGCCGCCGGTGTTGACGTGGATCGTATAGATTGTGATGCCGGCATTCTTGATATTGGCGCAAGTGCCCGAGCCATTGCCGGTTTGATACATGCGGTTATCGACCGGCGTTTGCGAGGTGTACCAGCGGTCGGCGGTGTTGAGGCCGTCCGACATCAGCACGATGACGTCCTGGTATTTGTAGTTGGGATCCTTGGCCGGCGCGCTGAGCGGGCCGCCGCCGACCAGTGACTGCCAGCCCCATACCAGACCGATCGGCTGGTTGGTGTTGCCGTTGGGCTGCATGGAGTCGACCAGGCTGTTCATCGTCGTCCAGTTGTAGTTCAAGCCCATCATGGCCACCGGACATTGGCCGTACTGCTCGGCCGGAAACAGCGTCGATGCTTGCCCGACAGGGAGATTGGCGTCGGACGGGACCGGCGACGTGACCAGTTGGTCGTAGCTCTGGTCGCGATCGGTGATGCAGCCGTTCCAGGTACTATAACTGGCCGGCACCCAGGTCTGTGAACTGTTGCAGCGGCTTCGGCCGCGGCGCGATGAGCCGGAGCAAGTGGTCGTGGTTTGCCAACTGCCGTTGGCGTCTTCCCAGTCGTCCCAGTCGATCCAGTTGGCAGCGTAATTGGCCTTGCCGACATTAACGTCCTTGCTGAACGGAATGATCGACACGTAGACGTCGCCATTGGTCGAGGCCGCCGCCTGCAATTGTGCCAGCAGGCTCTTGGTCGCGGACTTCAAGGCCGTCATCTTGCCGTCGTCGGCCATCGAGCCGGTATTGTCGAGCACCAGCGCGACCCGCAGGCGGGACGATCCCCAGGCCGCGGTCGCCGTTCCGTTCACGGTGATGTTTTGATAGCCGATGACGC
>JAQSCR010000066.1 GCA_029945495.1 Pseudolabrys sp.
GCCGCGATGCCCGCCGTCGCTTCGGCCGACTGCGTGGTGATGGACTACGGCGAGCTGGCCTCTCGCGCGGCGCGCATCGCCGGCGCGTTGCGCGGTAAATTCAAGCTCAAGCCCGGCGACCGTGTCGCCATCGCCGCCAAGAATTCGCCGGACTATCTGCCGCTGCTGTACGGTATCTGGCACGCCGGCTGTGCGGCGGTGCCGGCCAATGCCAAGCTGCACGGTTCTGAGCTCGGCTACATTCTCGAACATTCCGGCGCGCGCGTCTGTTTTGCCTCGCAGGACATCGAGGCCGCGATCGCACCATATGCGCCGAAATCGCTGGAGCGGCTGATCGCGATCGGCGGCGCCGAATACAATCTGCTGCTGACCGCCGAACCGTGCGACGTCGTGCCGCGCGACGGCGCCGATCTCGCGTGGCTGTTCTACACCTCGGGCACCACAGGAAAACCAAAAGGCGCGATGCTGACGCACCGCAATCTCTCGATTGCCAGCCACGCCTACGGCGCGGAAGTCGATTCAGTCTCGCCCGGCGACGCCATTTTGCATGCCGCGCCGATGAGCCATGGCTCGGGCTTGTACATCATGCAGCATGTCGCGCGGCTCGGCGTGCAGGTGATCCCCGAAAGCGGCGGCTTCGAGCCGGAGGAAGTGTTCGCACTGATCGATCGCTGGCCGCGCCTGTCGATGTTTGCTGCACCCACTATGATCAAGCGGCTGGTCGACTGCCCGGCCGATTGCAACGCGGCAAACATCCGCACTTTGATTTGGGGTGGCGCGCCGATGTATGTCGAGGACGCACTTCGCGCGCTCGACCGTTTCGGCCCGCGGCTGGCGCAGATCTACGGCCAGGGCGAATCCCCGATGACCATCACGACGTTGTCGAAACAGGACATCGCCGACCGCGAGCATCCGCTCTGGCGCGAACGCCTCGGCTCGTGCGGCAAGCCTTATCCTTGCGTCGAAGTCATCGTCGCTGATGCCGACGACGCGCCCGTCGCCACAGGCGAAACCGGCGAAATCCTCGTGCGCGGCGACGTGGTCATGGCCGGCTATTGGCGCAACGAGGAAGCCAGCAACGCCTCGTTGCGCGGCGGCTTTCTGCACACCGGCGACGTCGGCGCCTTTGATGCCGATGGTTATCTGACGCTGAAGGACCGCTCCAAGGACCTGATCATTTCCGGCGGCTCCAATATCTATCCGCGCGAGGTCGAGGAAGTGCTGCTCACCCACGCTGGCGTGCGCGAAGTGTCGGTAATCGGCCGGCCCGATGCCGATTGGGGCGAGGCGGTGGTGGCCTATGTCGTCGGCGACGCGCCGGCGGCGGAACTCGATGCGCTGTGCCTTTCACATATTGCCCGCTTCAAAAGGCCGAAGGATTATGTTTTTGTCGACGCGCTGCCGAAAAACAACTACGGCAAGATTCTGAAAACCGAACTGCGCGCGCAGGACGAAAAGCGCGCCACAGGCAAGGCCGGATGAACGAGATCACCCGCAAGACTTCCCTGCAGCGCTGCCCGATCTGCGGCACCGCGACCGACGTGGCGTTCAAGCCGTTCTGCTCCAAGCGCTGCGCCGATATCGATCTCAACCGCTGGCTGACCGGCGTCTATGCCGTGCCGGTCAAGGACGACGAAGACGAGGACGGCACGCGGCCTGCCGATGGCGACGAAGGCGACAAATCATGAATGCGCCGACCGCGATCTTCGACTGGCCTTCAAGCCTTTACAACACGCTCAAGCGCGCCGGCATCCGCCAGGTCGGCTATGTGCCGGATGCCGGCCATGCGCAGTTGATCGATCGCTGCCGAACTGATCCCGACATTCATGATGTGGTGCTGACCACCGAGGAGGAGGGCGTCGCGCTCGCCGCCGGAGCCTGGCTCGGCGGCCAACGCGCCGTGCTGCTGATGCAGTCGAGCGGCGTCGGCAATTGCATCAACATGCTGTCGCTGGCGCGCTCCTGCCGCTTTCCGCTGCTGATGATGATCACCATGCGCGGCGAGTGGGAAGAGTTCAATCCGTGGCAGCAGCCGATGGGTTCGATCGTCGAACCGGTGCTCAAACTCTGCGACGCCGAGATTTATCGCGCCACAAAGCCTGAAGAAGTCGAAGGCCTGGCCGAGCGCGCCGTGCAGCATGTGTTCGGCGATGAGCGCATCGCCGCGCTGCTCTTGTCGCAGCAACTGATCGGCAAAAAGGTCTGGACCAAATGAACCAGCCCGAGAACAAAGCCGGCCTCGAACGCCGCGCCGCCATGGCGGCCTTGCTGGCGAACCGCAAGGACGACCTCTTGGTGATTCCCGGTCTCGGCTCGACCTGCTGGGATCTGGCCGCCGCCGGCGACAATGACCGCAACTTCTATCTGTGGGGCGCGATGGGCGGCGCCGCGATGATCGGGCTCGGCCTGGCGCTGGCGCAGCCGGACAAGCGCGTCCTCGTCGTCACCGGCGATGGCGAGATGCTGATGGGGATGGGCGCGCTCGCCACCATCGCCGTCAAGAGGCCTTCAAACCTTGCCGTCGTCGTCTTCGACAACGGCCATTACGGCGAGACCGGCATGCAGCCGAGCCACACCAACCATGGCGGCGTCGACCTTCTGGGCGTCGCCCGCTCCTGCGGCATCGGCATCTGTCTCGACGTCACGGACGCAGATAGCTTGGTTGATCTGGTTGCTCGGTTGAAAGCTCCGATCGGTACCCTGTTTGCGCGCGTATCGATCGCCATCGCCGACCCGCCGCGGGTGCTCCCCGAACGCGACGGGGCCGTCCTCAAGGCCCGTTTCCGGGCCGCGATTGGGGTCTAAACCTTTGTTTCTTTAGGGCCCGTTGGCTTCTGGACAGGCTAGGGGCAGCCCTCTATAACGCGGCGCTCGGCTCGTCCCGGACCATTGGGACAGCGTTGGGGCCCAGGTAGCTCAGTTGGTAGAGCATGCGATTGAAAATCGCAGTGTCGCTGGTTCGATTCCGGCCCTGGGCACCAATAAAATCAATGGCATAGCTGAATCACAATGAACGTTAGACACCAAGTGTCGCATGCTCGCGATGAGGGGCGTCGTGGCACTCACAATGCAATGCCGGCCGTTTTCAAAAGTGTCGTGCGCTGATGTCGCTATTGGGCGTTAAGGCAGTCATAGAGCTAAGGCTCAGCTACGTCGGCTGGTGACCCATAGCCGACCTAAGCGGGTCATGCAGCCCCAATTGAGATGGATCAAGCGCGAGAGCGTATCTGGCGGCTAGCCTGCCGCAATGACAAACAAACCGCTCCCTCTGTTCGCGCGCCGCGAGGTCCTGATCGGAATCGGCGCTGTCGCACTCGCCCCCTGGCCCACGCTGGCGCAGCAAGCTTGGCAGAAGGTCAAGGCCTACAGCGTCGAGTTCGAGGTGCCGGCTGGCTGGAAGCGCAGCGAATCGAAACGGCCGCCGCAAGACCACGACGAGGTCGAGTTTGCCGAGAATTCAAAAAACTCTTCGGCCGGCGCTTGGTTCAGCATCTTCCCAACCAATGACGAGCTGATCGATCCGGATCGGGCGGAGCAGCCGACCACCATTGATGGCCGCGCAGCCAAGATGACCGACATGCTCACGCGCGGGCACTCGCCGCCGCGCCGGCGACAGATCGTGGTATATTTCAGCGATCCGCGCGCACCCGCGTTCCTGTTCGACGCGAATTCCGAGCAGTGGAATATTTGGGGCCCGGTCCTCGACCGCATCCTCGCCAGCATAAAACTCCCGAAGCGCTGAGCTATTCGCAGGCGTGCTGGCCTTCGAACGCCCCCTGTTGCGCGAAGGATTGGTCGATTCTGCCGGCCAGCCGGTCGACCTCGCCTCGCGCTGCCGCATCGTATTCCAGCCGCACGATCGCCCACTGGCTGCGCTCGCAGGTGAGGATCGCCTTGAGGAACACGGCGCGGCTGCCGCGCGTGCCGGTAATGCTCAGCGCGTCCTTGCCGGCCGCGCTCTTCGTCACCTTCGTGACCACGTCCTTGTCCTGCGCCATTCGCTTGAGCGCCTCGCCTGGCGTCAGGTCGTCCTGGTTAATGACATTCGAGAGTTGCAGCGTGCCGTTGCCGGGCCCGCCGCGATAGAAGCGGCCGGACCGGTCCGCGCTCGCCAGACGGAACAGGCCGAGCGGCAAATCGACGGAATAACCCGCGGCCAAGTTGATCCGGCGCCGCCAGGTCATGCTTTCTGTTGCAGTGCCCACCTTCGGACAATTTTGCACGAACTGCGCCGCCGCAGGCGTGAGCGGCGCGGCAATCGTCATGCCGGGCAGCGTCCATTTCAGGTCCGAAGCGGCGAGCACCGCGGCGCTATTGTCAGTGAACAGGATGTCGTAGCCGACCGCGGTCGCTTCCGGCGCACGCGACACGAAGCCGGAGAGCGCTATCGCCGTCCCAGCTCCGGCGACCTCGGAATTGAACGTATCGAGCTTGTCGCTCGCCGCGTCCACGTCGTCGGACGGCAGCTTGCGATAGAGCACATGCAATTCGTTGTTGGGGCGATCGCATGAGATCAGGAGTTCGGGATCGTCGGCGCGGTCCGCCGTAGCGAAGGCGAGTTGCGTCGGATTGGCATCGTCGTCGAGCTTCCAGCCGCCGGCGGTCTGGGACGCGGCGGGTGCCGCAGCAGGGGCCACATTTGTCAGTCCCACGGTTCCCAGTAGCCGTTGTCCATTGCTCTTGTTCGGGTGCATGTCGGTGTGCAGGAACACGCTCGCGATGGCGGATTTGCCGCTGGACCTCCAGGGAACCGCCGCAACGGGGAAGTTCGTATAATCAAACGTAATTGCTGACTGAACTTTTGGATCAATTTTTCCGGCCTCGGGGCCAACATGGATCTCGAGCCGGTCGCCTGGAAGAACACGGTCCGGTGAGATTGCTACTAACATCCAATCGCCGGCTGGCAACGGCATCTGGCGCGCCAGACTGGCGGTCTGCTCCA
>JAQSCR010000067.1 GCA_029945495.1 Pseudolabrys sp.
TGCTTGCGATCATTTTCGTCGCGGGCCTGGTCCTGTTGCCGCGCGAACTGGGTAAGGCAAAGTCCTCGAAGAGCATGAAGGAGCTGTTCGGCAAATCGCGCGGCGTCAATCTCCTGGCCGCCGCGCGCATCTTCATGTTCGGCGCGCGCGACGTCTGGTTTGTCGTCGGCTTGCCGGTATTTCTCTATGCGAACGGTTGGCGCTTTCTGGAAGTCGGCGGCTTTCTCGCAGCCTGGACCATCGCTTATGGTGGCATTCAGGCCATTGCGCCGATGCTGGTAACGCGCAGCAAGGATGGGCTCAGCCGCGAAATCCCGGCGGCGCGGCTGTGGGCCGGATTGTTGGTGGCGGTGCCGGTGGCATTGGTGCTGGTCATGCAGACGCCGGGCCTATGGCGTCCTGATCTCATCCTTGTTGCGGGTCTGGCGTTGTTTGGTTTGCCCTTCGCCGTCAACTCGTCGCTGCACTCCTATCTGATCCTGGCCTATGCCGGGTCCGAGAAGGCAGCCGAGGATGTCGGCTTCTATTATGCCGCCAATGCGACCGGTCGATTGATGGGAATCGTTCTCTCCGGCGTTCTCTATCAACTCGGCGGGATCAACGCGTGTCTGATCGGCTCGGCGGTCATGCTGGCGATCTGCTGGCTTACGACGTTCCTGCTTCCGGCCGCTGTTCAGTCGGCTGCCGCTCGCGAACGCATGGCCTGAAAGGCATCGATGTCCATATTCGAGCGTTATCTCACCCTCTGGGTAGCTCTGTGTATTGTGGCGGGAATCGCTCTTGGGCAGTTCTTCCCCAGCGCGTTTCAGACGATCGGCTCGGCTGAAATCGCCAAGGTCAATCTGCCGGTCGCCGCGCTGATCTGGCTGATGATTATTCCGATGCTGGTGAAGATAGATTTCTTCGCCTTGTCGCGTGTCAAAGAGCACTGGCGCGGCATCGGTGTCACACTTTTTATTAATTGGGCGGTGAAGCCGTTCTCGATGGCGTTGCTGGGCTGGCTCTTCATCGGCTGGATATTCAAGCCCTACCTGCCGTCGGACCAGATTAGCAGCTACATCGCCGGGCTGATCTTGCTTGCCGCGGCGCCATGCACCGCGATGGTCTTCGTCTGGAGCAATCTGACCGATGGCGAGCCGCATTTCACCTTGAGCCAGGTGGCGCTCAACGATGTGATAATGGTGTTCGCCTTTGCGCCGCTTGTCGGCCTTCTGCTAGGGCTGTCGGCGATCACGATTCCTTGGGAGACGTTGCTGCTCTCGGTCGGTCTCTACATCGTTGTGCCAGTGGCCATTGCGCAGATTGTACGGCGGGTAATATTGGCGGGGAGTGGCCAGGCAGGTCTGGCTCGGCTGCTCGGTGTTCTGCAGCCCGTCTCTCTGGTCGCGCTGTTGTCGACGTTGGTGCTGCTGTTCGGCTTTCAGGGCGAGCAGATCATTGCCCAGCCTTTGATCATCGGTATGCTGGCCGTTCCAATTCTGATCCAGGTTTATTTCAATTCGGGCCTCGCCTATCTGCTCAATCGCGCGACTGGCGAAGCACATTGTGTTGCGGGTCCGTCTGCCCTCATTGGCGCGAGCAACTTCTTCGAGCTTGCGGTCGCGGCGGCCATCAGTCTGTTCGGGTTCAATTCAGGAGCCGCGCTCGCGACTGTTGTAGGCGTTCTAATCGAAGTTCCGGTCATGCTTTCGGTGGTCAAAATCGTAAACAGCAGTCGCAACTGGTACGAAGGGGGCGCAGCCGTGAAGCGCCAAGCAGCCAAGGTGGCAGCAGACGGGGGCCGATAATGGCCGTCACGATCTATCACAATCCTAATTGCGGCACGTCTCGCAACGTCCTCGCGATGATCCGGCAAAGTGGGGAGGTGCCGGTTGTTATAGAATATCTGAAGAACCCGCCCAGCCGGGAGCGTCTGCTGGCGTTGATCGCGGCGATGGGCATTTCGGCGCGGGCACTGTTGCGTGAAAAGGGCACGCCCTACCATGAACTCGGGCTCGATGATCCGAAATGGACCGACGACGAGTTGGTTGACCTCATGCTGGCGCAGCCGATCCTGATCAACCGACCCATTGTTGAGACACCCAAGGGAGCGCGGCTTTGCCGGCCGTCCGAGCGCGTCCTCGATATTTTGCCGAATCCCGATATAGGACCGTTTATCAAGGAAGACGGAGAAGTCGTCATCGACCAGGAAGGGCGGCGAGGGAAGTTTGCAAAATCGTTGCGCGATTGACTTCGCAAGTTCATGTGCAATCAAGCTGCCGGCGTGGAGGGGCTCAAAACGCGCAGCCGGGCTCAACGTCTGAGTTGGCTGCTAACAGAGAACTGGGGTATAGTGCCGTCCGCTAACCTTTGCCGGCACGCGGGCCGCGATGACATCCCCAATTAAAATCTCGGTATTTTGTCTTTTATCAAATTGCGGCCTGCCATTCTCTTGTTGGCTTACAGGAAATGCCCCGGCTTGCGCCGAAGTTGCAGACGCCAATATGTGCGTCACGAGAGGTCAGTTAAGTCATGCAGACGACCCGGCGGATCGACACCCACCATCATTTTTTGCCGCCGTTCTATTTGTCCGAGGTTGGCGCCGAAGCGATCGGGCGTACGCTGGTATCCGGCCGCGCACCGGAGTGGACGCCGCGGCATTCGATTGATGCGATGGACCGCAATGGCATTGCGACGGCCATTGTATCGATCTCCGCTCCGGGCTTTGCCTGTGACGACGCAAAGAAGAACGATCTGTGCCACCGCTGTAACGACTACGCCGCGCAGATGCGCGGCGATCATCCGGGGCGCTTCGGCAGTTTTGCGGCTTTGCCTCTGCCCGATATCGACGCGAGTCTGGCCGAAATCGATCGCAGTCTCGGATCGCTTGGCGCCGAAGGCATTTGCCTCCTGACCAATTACGACGGACGCTATCTGGGCGACCCGCTATTTGAGCCGGTGTTCGAGGAGCTCAATCGGCGCCGTGCGGTGGTCTACGTGCATCCCACCGAATCGCCCTGCGGCTGCGGCGTCGGTCTGCCGCCCGCATCGCTGGAATTCCCGTTTGACACGACGCGAACGGTCGCCAGCCTGCTGTTCAGCGGCAGGCTCAATCGTTGCCGCGATATCAAGTTCATCTTCTCGCATGCGGGCGGAACCATACCGTTTCTTGCCGACAGGCTCGCGCGGCTTGAGCGCCGGCCGGACTATAAACAACACGTCCCCGATGGCGTGCTGGCAGAGTTGAAGCGTCTTTATTACGACACCGCTCTGTCGGCCAATCGCCTGTCGATGACGACGCTGCTGGGGCTGGTGACCGCGCGGCAGGTTCTGTTCGGCAGCGATTATCCCTATGCGCCGGAGGACGCGATGGCTGGCACGGTGAAGGGGCTGAACGCCTTGAATCTTCCAGCCGACGATCTCACCGCGATTGAACGAACCAATGCGTTGACGCTCATGCCGTCGCTTGAGGCTAGCTAAGCAATCGGAGATCGGTCTCGCGCAACGAATGGCAAGCCAGTTACCGGCCGCTGCCTTTGAAATAGTCTGGCTCGGGGAATGCCCAGAACTGTCCCCAATGGCGGCCGCCGCCGTCGATCGTCAACACATCGCCGGTGATGTACTTGCCGCTTGGGCTTGCGAGATAGACGCAGCCTTCGGCGACGTCGAAGGCATCGCCAACCCGCATCATGGGATTGGAACGTTTGAAGGCTTCGCGCGCTTCGTCGCTGTAGGCGACGAAGCCCTGACTTTCGATGGCTCCCGGCGCTACGCAATTGACGCGGATGTTGAGCGGCGCCCATTCGATCGCAACCGTGCGCGTCAATCCGACAACGGCGGCGCGCGCCGCGCAGGTGTGCGCAACGCCGGGCATGCCGCGATCGACCACCGCGACGATATTGACGATAGCGCCGGGGCGGGCGGCGTCGCGCCAGCGTTTCGCAGCGGCTTGCATCATCCACCAGGTCCCGTTGAGATTGGTATCGATGACGGCGTTGAACCCCTTCGGCTTGATGTCGATGGCCGGTTGCGGATATTGCCCGCCGGCATTGTTGATCAGGACGTCGAGCGAGCCGCGCCCGGCGTAGATCTTGTCGAAAAACGCTTCGACGTCATCGGTGTTGCGGATGTTGCAGACGATGGGCTCGACGGCGAGACCTGCCGCGGTCATGGCTGCGGCAGCGGTTTCCAGCTTTTCGGCATTGCGCCCGCATATGACGACGTGCGCGCCGAGCCTGCCAAAAAGCCAGGCGATGGCCTTGCCGATGCCGCTTCCACCGCCGGAAACCGCGACGGTCTGGCCCTTGAAAAGATCGCCTCTATAGACGGTCGGATGCTGCGCAAGTTCTACGTCGGAGAATCCGAAGGTGGGACCATCAGTCACGTGTTTTCTCCACCTTCCGTGCGGGCTGCGGATGCTCGCCGAACGAGGTTACATGTCCATTGACAGGGGGGCTGCCGATGTCCGGTAATGAATTGAATGTATTAGCGACGCAAGCCCCGGTCAATCCTCGCGCAATTTCGGTGAAAGAGCGTCCGCATGCATTTTTTGTGCGCCGACCCAGGTGACGCAGCGCGCGCCGGCCTTCACACGCCGCCATGTTTTCTTGGTAATGAAATGAATTCATCAACGTCCGGCGGTGCGGCGCAAGAATCAGAGCCCTATGTGCGGCCGCGCCAAGATCGCACTCTGCTGCTATGCAGCGCCCGATCCGCTTGATATTTTCGGCGGTCGCAAAATCCATGCATATTGGCGCAGGCGGAACCATGCAGCTTTTCACGACGGCCGAGGCCGCTGCCTATCTCCGTCTCAAGGAGCGCAAGATCTATGAGATGGTGGCCGAGGGCAGCGTGCCCTGCACCAAGATCACCGGCCGCTGGTTGTTTCCCAAGGCCGAGCTCGACCATTGGCTAGCCAGCAGCGTCGCGCGCCCGGCGGGGCTGACGCGGCC
>JAQSCR010000068.1 GCA_029945495.1 Pseudolabrys sp.
TGCCGGCCCCCCAGCGCATCGACTTCGGCCACGGGAAGGCGCGCACGATCTCCGGGATCATCGTGGCCAGCACATCGAGTGTCGCCTGCCCCGCCTTCTCGGTGATGGCGACGTAGAAGTCGCCCTTCTTGTCGGCCTGCACCTTGGCCTGATCGATCGAGGTCAGGCCGGCGGCGCGCAGGAAGCCGGCGATCGCCTGTTCGGGCGCGCCGACTTTCGGGCCTTTGCGTTCTTCCTTGAGATCGGGCGCGCGCGCCGGCACGCCCTGCACGGTCAGCGACAGACGGCGCGGCGTGGCGAAAGCCTTGGCGCCGTCGTAAGTGAGCCCGGCCGCGACCAGCCGGTCGGTGACCATCTTCTTCAGGTCATCGGCGGCGCGCACCTGCATACGCGCAGGGATCTCTTCGGAAAAGAATTCGAGCAAGAGATCGGGCATGATGGTCTCAAAAGCCGGGGCAAATCCTGCCGCCGCAGGTAGCAGGCAGCGGCCGGAATGTCACCTGTGGCCGCCCCTACCAGCCGCCGCCGCCACCACCGCCGCCGCCACCGCCCGAACTGCCGCCGCCGCCCCCCGACGAGAATCCGGACGAACTCGACGACACCGGCACCGCGCTGGCCAGAGCACTGCTGACGCTGCCAACCGACGTTGCCACCGCCGTACCGAGATTAGGACCGGACCAGCCGCCGCCGCTGCTCCAGGCCGGCTGGTAGTGCGCCATCGCCTCGGCGTCATCCGGATGCGCCCGGCGGACCGCTGCGGCGAAGGCGTCCGACCACGGCTTTTCCAGGTTGAGCGCGACCGCATAAGGCAGGATCGCCTCGAAACGCTCGGCGGTGATCTCGGGCGCCTGACTATTGAGCCGGTCGGTCTCGGCGGTTTCGATGTAGAGCCGCAAGCCGGCGAGATGATCCATGATCGGACGACCAAGCGCGGTCGGCGCCCGCATCAAGTAGAAGAAAAGGCCGTTGAGTGTGGCGAAGGCCGATATCAGCACGAAGGAGAACGGATAGTTTTCGACAAATGACAACAGCAGCGGCGGCAACGCGGCGGCGTCATCCGGGATGATCGATGTGACGAGAGCGACGAAGATCGAGATGAAGATGGCGAAGACTGCAAACGACATCAGGCTCCTGAAGATCGAATGCAGGCCGGCGCGGCCGAACAGCGCGGTGAGGATCGGAATAATGAACATCGCCAGGAAGAAGCTGCCGAAGGCGCTAACGATGAGTACGCCGATGTCGTTGTCTTGCAGGCCGCCGACGATCACCACACCGATGACGACGGCGATGGTCATCGCCAGGCCGGCGACGGCGTAGCCGAGGTTGCGGCGGAAGAAGCGGTTAGCGCTTTCCGCCTCGACGCCGGCGGTGAACTTGCTGCCGAGCGCCGCCACCTGGACGCCGTGGGCCTTGTCGATGATGCCCTTGCCGTCGTGCTGGTTCATGAAGGTCACGATGGCGTTTTCGCCGGCCGGCAGCGGCGCTTCGCCCGGCGTCCTTGACTTGACCGCGGTGAGCGTCAGCCGGTCGTCGTGCTGGTCGAACTTGAGCCGCCCCTTTACCGCCAGCGACAAGGCCGCTGCGGTGAAAGAGCGCCAGCGGTCGCGGCCGAAGCCCCAGTTGTCGATGTAATTGGCGAGCGCCGGCGACACGCCGTCGGGCGGATGGAATTGCGGGATGACGATGCCGGGCCGCGGATCGCGGCCGACCGCGCGCCACGCTGCCACATAATAGATCAGCACCAGCACAAAGCCCGCGCCGCCAAAAAGCCAGTGGCGGTTATCGAAGATCCAGTAGCGCGTCTCCTGTTGCGGCGTCGGTGGATCGACCGCGCCAGGTCCCAGTCCGGCCACGACGGTCAGGCCGTCGCCGGCGGCAAGCGCGTGCGTCGTCTCCACCGTGAGCACGCCGTTATTATCGACGGTGCCGCGCCAGTCCTTGCCCTGCGCGCCGAGCGCGCCGCTGAACGCGGTCCAGCGCAATGGCCACTCGCCGGGTTCGAGCTCAAGCCGGTAGGTCGCGCTCAGGATCGGGAAATTCCAGAAATTGCCGGTGACGTTCCAGTTCAGCTCCGCCTTGCCGTCGAACCAGCGCACCTGCCTCGCGGTGCGGTAGCGGAAGACATAAGTATGATCGCCGGTGGCAATCATCACGTCCTTGTCGCCGGCATAAATGCGCACATAGCGGGACTGGCGTTCGGTGCGATAGGGCTCAGGCTTGCCGTCGCGGGTGACGGAGAGCAGCGTGAAATCGACATCGCGCTCGCGGCCGCCAGCGTCGGTGAAAGTCATCGGGAAGTCGCGATAGATACCGCGCTTGATGGCGTTTCCCTCGGCGCGCACGCGCACCGTCTCGGTGACGGTCAGCGCGCCGTCTCTGGCGAGTTGCACGACCGAATCGAACTTGCGGATGACTTCCTGCGCACCGGCGACGCCGGCGCCCGCAAGATAGACCGCCAACGTCAGCCAGACGGCGCGGCGGCAAGAACCGCGATGGAATGCGCGCATCGGGCTAACGCTCCCTAAAGCTTGACGGCGGGCGTGGCCCGCTCCGCGGCATCGTTGAGTTCGAAGTAAGCGCCGGGCGTAAAGCCGAGCGGCTTGGCGATGAGATTGCTCGGGAACGACTCGACGAGAATGTTCAGATTGCGTACCGCGCCGTTGTAGTAGCGGCGCGCCATCTGGATTTCGGATTCCATGTCGCTGAGCTGCTGCTGCAATTTGAGGAAGTTGCCGCTCGCCTTGAGGTCGGGATAGGCCTCCGCCAGCACCACCAGGCGGCCGAGCGCGAGCGACAGCGCGGTTTCGGCTTGTGCGCGCTGGCCAACCGCATCGGCCGGCAAAGCGCGCGCCGCGCCGCGCAATTGCGTCACCTCGGTCAGCACGTCGTGCTCATGCGCCGCGTAGCTTTTGACGCTGTCGACCAGATTGGGGATGAGGTCCGAGCGGCGCTTGAGCTGCACATCGATGCCGCTCCAGCCCTCGCGCGCCATCTGGCGCGCACGGACCAGCCGGTTGAACAGGACGATGATGACAAGGCCCAGCGCGATGGCAATGAGCGGAACGATCCAGGTCAACATGATGCTTTGGCGCGGGCCCCACGGCAGGAACTTGGATTATAGCCCGCCGCCGCGGCGAAAAGGAAATCGGCCTGCCGTGTTGGCTTACTTACCCTCCCCTGGAGGGCGCTTGCTGTTCCCCTCCCCCCGCTTGCGGTGGGGAGGGGAAAAGAAAGTACTACGCCGCTGCGCCGCCCGCTTCGGTCCTGAGCCATGCGGCGCCGCAGGCTTTCGCCAGCTCGCGCACGCGCAGGATATAGCTCTGCCGCTCGGTCACCGAGATGACGCCGCGCGCATCGAGCAGATTGAAGACGTGGCTGGCCTTGATGCACTGGTCGTAGGCCGGCAGCGCCATCAGATGCTGGCTCTGATCGGCGGAATAGCCGGCGGCGAGATATTTCTGGCAGGCCTCCTCGGCCATCGCGAATTGCTTGAACAGCATGTCGCTGTCGGAATGCTCGAAATTGTGCCGCGAGTATTCCTTCTCGGCCTGCAGGAAGACGTCGCCGTAGGTCACTCGTCTGTCGTCGTCGCGGCCGTTGAAGTTCAAGTCGTAGACGCGGTCGACGCCCTGCACATACATGGCGAGGCGTTCGAGGCCGTAGGTGAGCTCGCCGGCGACCGGCGCACATTCGACGCCGGCGACCTGCTGGAAGTAAGTGAACTGCGACACTTCCATGCCGTCGCACCAGCATTCCCAGCCGAGACCCCAGGCGCCGAGTGTCGGGCTTTCCCAGTCATCCTCGACGAAGCGGATATCGTGCAGGCTGGCGTCGATGCCGATCACTTTCAGCGAGCCGAGATAGAGCTGCTGCAGATCGGGCGGCGACGGCTTCAGGATCACCTGGAACTGGTAGTAGTGCTGCAGCCGGTTCGGGTTCTCGCCATAGCGGCCGTCCTTCGGTCGGCGCGACGGCTGCACGTAAGCCGCGTTCCACGGCCTGGGCCCGAGCGAGCGCAAGGTGGTGGCCGGATGAAACGTGCCGGCGCCGACTTCCATGTCGTAGGGCTGCAGAATGACGCAGCCATACTCCGCCCAGTACTGCTGCAGGGCCAGAATCAGCCCCTGAAACGACCGGGTCGGGTCGAGATCTGCCTTCGGCGGCTCTTGCGGCGTGGCTAAAGGATTGGCGTTGGCCATGGATCGCACTTGGCTATCTATCTGATTTTAAAGGGCTCTAAACGCGCGGACCCTATCGGCGGCCCACCAAAGGGTCAAGTCGATAGAATTTTAGCTTTCGTCTTTGGAGGATTTTGAACCGAAACGGATAGCATTGCGACCAATAAGAACTCAGGGAACAACGTACCAAAGGATTTGGGCGATGATGACGTTTCAGCTTCTCGGCATGGGCTTCATGGCGCTGTTTTTAGGCGCGTTGGTCACCAATAACCCGACCGCAGCCCGCGACTAGGTTAATCGCAAAAAACGCCTAATAAGGCCGGTACTCGCCGGTGTGCGGATCGAGCCGCAAGGTCGGCCGATTCTCGCGGTCGGTGACGCGAACCCGGACGCGCTTGGCGTTATCGAGTTCTTCGTTGATCCGGCGCGCTTCCTTGACCACCCAATGCACGACCATGGCGCCGCCCAGAGTGGCGAGCGACCATTTCACCAACGGTGAAAGCAGAAATGCGGGCATGTCGGCTCCTTGTTGTCGGCTAGCTCGATAAGCGTGCCGCTTAATCTGGGCGTTTTCGCGGCTTGCCACATTGACTAGTGGTAACGCGCTTACAGCCCGTAACGTGACCATAGCGCGCGGGCTTCCAGCGCCGAAATCAGGTCCTCGGCCAGGCCGGGACGGTCGCCGAGCTGCTCCAGCAGACCGATGCCCGGTACCTTGCGGCCAAGGAAGCTG
>JAQSCR010000069.1 GCA_029945495.1 Pseudolabrys sp.
GATTGGCGATCTTGTCGGCGATCAAATGCATGGCGCGGTTGAGGCCGACGGTGAGAACGTCGTCGCCTTCTTCCAGGCTCGCATAGACCTTGCCGTGTTTGACGTAAGGGCCGAAGCGGCCGACACCGGCCAGGATCGGTTCGTTGTCTTCCGGCGAGATGCCGACTTCGCGCGGCAGCGACAACAGCGCCAGCGCCTTGTCGAGATCGACGTCGTCCGGCTGCACGCCTTTCGGCAGGCTGGCGCGTTTCGGCTTCACCGGCTCCGGCGCGTCCGGGTCTTTCTTCTGGCCCTTTTTCAGCTTCGGCGCTTTGACCTCTTCACCCAGTTGCAGATAGGTGCCGAAGCGTCCGCCGCGCAAGGTGACGTCCATGCCGGTCACCGGATCGGTGCCGAGCACCTTGGTCGATTGCTGGCCGGCAGCACCGGGCGTCATCTGCCTTGTGTAGGTGCATTCCGGATAGTTCGAGCAGCCGATGAAGGCGCCGAAGCGGCCGACTTTCAGCGATAATTTGCCGGTGCCGCAGGTCGGGCATTGCCGCACGTCGCCGCCGTCGGCGCGCGCCGGGAAGATGTGCGGCCCAAGCAGCTCGTTGAGCGCGTCGAGCACCTGGGTGATGCGCAGGTCCTTGATCTCGTTGACCGCGCCGATGAAGTCGAACCAGAAGTCCTGCAGGACCTTCTTCCAGTTCAACTCATTGTTGGAAACCTTGTCGAGCTGCTCTTCGAGCGCCGCGGTGAAATCGTACTCGACGTATTTCTGGAAGAAGCTCTCGAGGAAGCCGACGACGACGCGGCCTTTGTCTTCCGGAATGAGGCGCTTCTTGTCGATACGCACATAGCCGCGGTCCTGCAGCACCTGCAGGATCGAGGCATAGGTCGAGGGCCGGCCGATGCCGAGTTCTTCCATGCGCTTGACGAGCGCGGCTTCGGAAAAGCGCGGCGGCGGCTCGGTGAAATGCTGGGCGGCTTCGATCGCCTGCTTGGCCAATATTTCGCTTTCCGCCATAGCGGGCAGGCGCTTCGACTCGTCGTCTTCGGAGGCTTCGTCCTGGCCTTCCTGATAGAGCGTGAGAAAGCCGTCGAATTTCACCACCTGGCCGCTGGCGCGCAGCTCGATATTGCGCGCGCCGTTCTTGGCGACGATATCAACGGTGGTGCGCTCGAGCTCCGCCGATTCCATCTGGCTGGCGACCGCGCGATTCCAGATCAGCTCGTAGAGACGCGCCTGGTCGCGATCGACATATTTGGCAACCTCGGCCGGCGTGCGGCTCGGATTAGTCGGGCGCACCGCTTCATGCGCTTCTTGCGCGTTCTTCGATTTGTTCTGATAGGTGCGCGGCGAACCCGGCACGTATTCGCGGCCGTAATTCTTGCCGATCATCGAACGAATGTCGGCGATTGCCTCCGGGGCGATGTCGATGCCGTCGGTGCGCATGTAGGTGATGAGACCGGTGGTCTCGCCGTCGATCTCGACGCCTTCATACAGGCGCTGCGCCAGGCGCATGGCGATGGCCGGGGCAAAGCCGAGCTTGCGCGAGGCTTCCTGCTGCATGGTCGAGGTTGTAAACGGTGGTGGCGGGTTACGCCGCGCCGGCTTCGCCTCGACCGACGCGACGGTGAACTTGGCGCCGTCGAGCGCCTGCCGGATATCCTCGGCTTGCGTACCGGTCCCTATGTCCAGACGCTGCATCTTTGTGCCGTCGACGGCGGTCAGGCGGGCGTCGAATTCGTCGCCGCGCGGCGTCTTCAGTTTGGCGATAATCGACCAGTATTCGCGGGCGATGAACTTTTCGATTTCGAGTTCGCGGTCGCACACCAGTCGCAATGCGACCGACTGGACGCGGCCGGCCGAGCGGGCGCCCGGCAGCTTGCGCCACAGCACCGGCGACAGCGTGAAGCCGACCAGATAATCGAGCGCGCGGCGGGCGAGATAGGCATCGACCAGCGCGCCGTCGATGTCGCGCGGGTGCTTCATCGCCTCGGTCACCGATTGCTTGGTGATGGCGTTGAAGACGACGCGCTGGATGGTCTGGCCCTTGATTGCGTGCTTTTCATTGAGCGCCTCCAACACGTGCCAGGAGATCGCTTCGCCCTCGCGGTCAGGGTCGGTCGCAAGAATGAGGGTAGAGGCGCCTTTGAGCGCGCGCGCGATGTCGTTGACCCGCTTCTGCGACTGCGGGTCGACTTCCCAGAGCATCTTGAAATCGGCGTCCGGATCGACCGAGCCGTCCTTGGCCGGCAGGTCGCGGATATGGCCGAACGAGGCCAAAACCTCGTAGCCGGGACCAAGATACTTGTTGATCGTCTTCGCCTTGGAAGGCGACTCGACAACGACAACTTTCATGAGATTCCAATGGGTTAGACGCCCGGACGCCACCGGACCGGGTCGGAATCGACGTCTCTCGTCGCCGGGAACATGGGGAAGGTGGCCGTTGCTGTCAAATCAGGGGCGTCCCGGCGACGGCCCCGGCACGCTTCAGATCAGCCAATTCCGGCGCAAACAAGATGACTTTTGGATACGCGCCGGATATGCGCGTGAATACAACCAATAGATGTATTTTATTATTAACACTATTATAGGTATTACTATTTGAATTGTTCCGTGTATTTTTGAATCAAGACACGGGCAATGCGGTGCTTTCGCGGCGGTAGAAACAATGGCCGAACAAAAGGACGAGCCGAACGGCCAGGCCGCTGTCGCAAGCTACGTGGCCTCCTTGTCACACGATCTGGCCGGCATGGCGCGGCGCACCGGTCTCGATACCCTGGGCTACCTCCTCGAAATGGTGCGGATGGAGGCCGAGAGCCTTACCCGGCACAACGGCCCGAACGGCCGGCGCTCTTAAGCAGCGCTGCCGGTCACGGCAGTTTAACGCCGATCTTTTCCAGAAACGACAAAGTCGGATTGCCATCCGGCACCAGGCCGAGCTTGGCCTGCTCGGCGCGGATATTGTCGCGCAGATCGAAATCCACATGGCCTTCGAACTCGTTGACCTTGTAGCCGAGCGCGGCGAGGCGTTTCTGCAAGGCGATGCGCGCCTCGCGCGCAAGGGGACGATCGTCGGAGGGCCAGACGGCTTTGAACGGCGCGCCGCCGGCCATGCGGTCGGCGAGATGACCGACCGCGATCGCGTAGGCGTCGGAGTTGTTGTACTCCTTCAGCACGTCGAAATTCTCGGTGACGATGAAGGCGGGGCCTTTTGAGCCCGCGGGAAAGAACATGATGCCTTGACCGGAGCCGACACCTTCGCGCGGAAACGGCTTGCCGTCGGCGCGGCGGACGCCGAGCTTCTGCCATTCGGCGAAGGTCGCGCGGCTGCGCATGGTATCGAAGCCGTTCGGCAGCATCACCTCGAAGCCCCAGGGCAGGCCATGCTTCCATTTCCATTTGTTGAGATAGTTCGCCGTCGAGCCGAGAACGTCGGGGATATTGTTCCAGAGGTCGGCATGGCCATCGCCGGAAAAGTCGATGGCGTAGTCGACGACGTTGCTCGGCATGAACTGGCTCTGGCCCATGGCGCCGGCCCAGGACGAGACCATCTTGGCGCGGGCGAACCGTTCCTTCTGCATGATACCCATGGCAACGATCAGCTCGTTGCGGAAATAGGGATGGCGATATTTCACGTAAGCGAGCGAGGCCAGCGAGCGGAACACGTCCCATTTGTCTTTCGCTGCGCCGAAGTCCGACTCCATGCCCCACAGCGACAGCAGCACCCAGCGCTCGACCGCGAATTTCTTCTCGACCGCGTCGAGGGTCTTCGCCCACTCGACCGCCTTGTCGCCGCCGCGCTTGATGCGGCCCAGCGAGACGATGTCGTTGATGTAGGCGCCGACCGGCTTGCCGTATTCCGGCTGGCGCTTGGTGGCGGCGATGACTTTGTCGTTGGGCGTGACGCCCTGCATGGCGAGATCGAAGGTGGCGCGCGTGACGCCTTTGGCCTGCGCGTCCGGCCAAAGGTCACGGACGAAGGCCAAAAAGGATTGCTCTGGTTCCTGCTTTTGCGCCAGCGCCGGCGCGCACCACAAGGCAAAGCAGATGAGCAGCGCGGCGCGTCTGGCGATCATAAGAGGGGCTCGGTTGGCGCGATTCGTTCTAGTCGCTCACTCTACACCAACGATACCATCGCGCCGCCGTGCCGCTCCAGCCGGCCGGCGAGTTCGAGTTCCAGCAATATCGTGCGCACGATCGCGGGCGAAGAGCGCGACAGCCGCACCAGATCGTCGATGGCCGATGGCGTCGGCCCCAGCAACGAGACGATGCGGCTGCGCTCGTCGTCGCCCGGCTCGGTATCGAGTGCGAGCGGGATTTCGTCGGGCTCCTCGACCGGAAGGTCGAAACCGCGGCCGAGGATCGGCTCCAGCGCGGCGATGACGTCGGCGGCTTCGGTCATCAAGGTCGCGCCCTGTTTCAAGAGGCCATTGGTGCCCTCGGCGCGTGGGTCGAGCGGCGAGCCGGGCACGGCGAAGACTTCGCGGCCTTGTTCGCCGGCGAGCCGCGCCGTGATCAGCGAGCCGGAGCGGCGCGCCGCTTCGACGATGACGACGCCGAGCGACAGCCCCGAGATCAGCCTATTGCGGCGCGGAAAGTCGCGCGCCCGCGGCTCCCAGGTCAACGGCATTTCCGAAATCGCCGCGCCGTCGGCGAGCAGGGCATTGAGCAATTCGATGTTGTCGGCCGGATAGATCCGTTCATGACCGCCGGCGAGCACAGCGACCGTTCCCGTCTGCATGCTGGCGCGGTGCGCGGCGGCGTCGATGCCGCGCGCCAGCCCCGAGACGATGCCGAAGCCTGCTGCGCCCAGATCGCGCGCTAACCCTTGCGCGAATTTCATGCCGGCGGCCGAGGCATTGCGCGAGCCGACGATGGCGACCAAAGGCTGCGTCAGGACACTGAGTTTGCCGCG
>JAQSCR010000070.1 GCA_029945495.1 Pseudolabrys sp.
CGACCCACGCCAACCCAAAAGCGGGCCGTGACGAGCGCCGAGGACCCCCTCGGGCAGGGCATTTTATCACCCTCATCGTCCGGTCCGGTCCTTTTTAAGGGTGTGACGGAGTTGGCAATGGCCTCGATAAACAACGCAAATCCGCGCGAAGCGCTCACTTTCGACGACGTGCTGATCCGGCCCGGCCTGTCGAACGTGATGCCGTCGGACGTCGATATCCGCTCCCGTATCACCCGCTCGATTGCGCTCAATATGCCGATCATGGCCTCGGCCATGGACACGGTGACCGAGTCGCAGATGGCCATCGCCATGGCCCAGGCCGGCGGCCTCGGCGTCATCCACCGGAATCTGGAGCCGGCCGAGCAGGCGGCGCAGGTGCGCCAGGTCAAGAAGTTCGAGAGCGGCATGATCGTCAATCCGGTCACCATCGAGCCGACCGCGACTTTGGCGCAGGCGCTCGACCTGATGAAGGAAAACCGCATCTCCGGCATCCCGGTGGTCGAGAAGTCCGGCACGAGCGCGCCCGGCAGACTGGTCGGCATTCTCACCAACCGCGACGTGCGCTTCGCCACCGATCCGCGCCAGCGCGTCGCCGAATTGATGACCAAGGATGAACTGGTCACCGTGCGCGAGGGCGTCAGCCAGAGCGAAGCCAAGCGCTTGCTGCATCAGCACCGCATCGAGAAGCTCCTGGTGGTCGACGACCAGTATCGCTGCGTCGGCCTGATCACGGTGAAGGACATCGAAAAGGCGGTCGCCAATCCGAATGCCTGCAAGGACGAGCAGGGCCGTCTGCGCGTCGCCGCGGCGACCACCGTCGGCGACAAGGGCTTCGCCCGCACCGAGGCTTTGATCGCCGCCGGCGTTGACCTCGTCGTCGTCGACACCGCGCATGGCCATTCGCAATACGTGCTCGATGCCGTGCTGCGCATCAAGAAACTGTCGAACGCGGTGCAGGTGGTGGCCGGCAATGTCGCAACGAGCGAAGGCGCCAAGGCGCTGATCGATTCAGGCGCCGACGCCATCAAGGTCGGCATCGGCCCGGGCTCGATCTGCACCACGCGCATTGTCGCCGGCGTCGGCGTACCGCAGCTGACCGCGATCATGGATTGCGTCGATGCGGCGAAGAAGCAGGGCATCCCAGTGATCGCCGACGGCGGCATCAAATATTCCGGCGATCTCGCCAAGGCTTTGGCTGCCGGCGCCGACGTCGCGATGGTCGGCTCGCTGCTGGCCGGCACCGACGAGACGCCGGGCGAGGTGTTTCTTTATCAAGGCCGCTCGTACAAGAGCTATCGCGGCATGGGTTCGGTGACGGCGATGGCACGCGGCTCGGCCGACCGCTATTTCCAGCAGGACATCAAGGACGCGCTCAAGCTGGTGCCGGAAGGCATCGAGGGTCAGGTCGGCTACAAGGGCCCGGTGTCGGGCGTGCTGCATCAATTGGCCGGGGGCTTGCGCGCGGCGATGGGCTATGTCGGCGCGGCGAATTTGACCGAGTTACACGACAAGGCGCAGTTCGTCCGCATTACCGGGGCGGGCTTGCGCGAAAGCCATGTGCACGACGTGCTGATTACGCGCGAAAGCCCGAATTACCCGAGCCAGGTTTAGGCGTTACTTCGGCCTTTCGGCGTCCCTGCCTTGCCAGCGGCGCGTTCTGGGCCTAACGCTTGGCGGTCCGGCGCGCACTGCTTGCCGCGCCCGGCCGCAAAAGCGACTATTTCCATTTTAGACGGGTAACCGACATGTCCATTGCAACGATCCTGCTGCCGCTATTCGTCGAGGTGGCGCTCACCTTCGCGCTGCTGTTCTGGATGGCGCGCTCACGCATCGGCGCGGTGAAAGCCGGCCAGGTGAAGATCGGCGATATCGCGCTTGGCCAGACCAACTGGCCGCCGCGCGTGCAGACCGTCTCCAACAGCTATGCCAGCCAGTTCCAGATGCCGGTGTTGTTCTATGTGCTGACGCTGCTAGAGATCATCACGAAGCACGCCGACTTCCTGTTCCTGGTGCTGGCCTGGCTGTTCGTGCTGTCGCGCTTCGTTCATGTCTATATTCACACCGGTACGAACTATATCCGGCATCGCTTCAATGCGTTCGCCGTCGGCGTGTTCATCCTGCTGGCCATGTGGATCATCTTCGCCGCGAAGATCCTGCTGGGCCTGTCATGACCCCGGCCGCGAAACTGGCGGCCGCCATCGACGTTTTCGACGCGCTGGAGAAGGATCGCCGCCCGGCCGGTGACGCGCTCAAGGCCTGGGGCCTGGCGCATCGCTTCGCCGGCTCCGGCGACCGCGCCGGCATTGCCGGGCTGGTCTATGACGCGCTGCGCCGCCGGGCATCGAGCGCTTATCTGATGGGCGCGGAAACGCCGCGCGCCATACTCATCGGCATGCTCAAGCGCGAGCGCGGCCTCGACAGCGACGCAATTTCAAAACTGGCCGACGGTTCGAATTACGGTCCGGCGGCGTTGAGCGACGATGAACGCGCGCGGCTCGATTCAGCCGACATGTCGGCTGCGCCGCCGCATGTCGCCGGCGATTATCCCGAATGGCTCGATCCGCATTTCGAACGCGCCTTCGGCAAGGACCGCGGCGAAGAGGGCGCGGCGTTGGCGTCGCGCGCGCCGCTCGATCTGCGCGTCAATACGTTGAAGTCCGAGCCCGACAGAGCCGCCTCGATGCTGGCCGACTTGAAGCCGGAGCGCGGCCGCTGGTCGCCGGTCTCGTTGCGCATCGCGCTCAATGCCGACGCCAAGAGTCCGGCAATCCATGCCGAGCCGGCGTTCCTCAAGGGCATGATCGAAGTGCAGGACGAAGGCTCGCAACTGGCGGCTTTGTTTGCCGGCGCCAAGCCGGGTGAGCAGGTCGTCGATCTGTGCGCCGGTGCCGGCGGCAAGACCTTAGCGCTGGCGGCGCTGATGCAGAACAAGGGCCAGATTTTCGCCACCGACGACGACAAGCGCCGTCTCGCGCCGATCCACGATCGCCTGGCGCGCTCGGGCGCGCGCAACGTGCAGGTGCGCACGCCGAAGTCGATCGGCGGCGAGATCGACGATCTCAGTGGCCGCTGCGACCTCGTGCTGATCGACGCGCCCTGCACCGGCACCGGTTCGTGGCGGCGCAATCCGGACGCCAAATGGCGGATGCGGCCGGGCGCGCTGGAACAGCGCGTCAAGGAACAGGCCGACATTCTCGACCGCGCCACCGGCCTCACGAAATCCGGCGGCCGCATCGCCTATGTCACCTGCTCGGTGCTCGACGAGGAAAACGGCGCGCAGGTGCGCGCTTTCCTCGCCCGCCATGCCGAGTTCGCGGTGGTCAAGCCGGCCGAGGTGATCCAGGCGCTTGGCGAGCGGGCGACGAAGTTCGGCAAGGCGGCGCGGCTGTCGGCGGAAGGCATCCTGATGACGCCGCGCAGCACCGGAACCGACGGATTCTTCGTTAGCGTGCTCCAGCGCGGATAACCGCGCGTTAACAGAAAAATTGCGCGAATTCCTCGATTGCGCCGCATTCCCGGCCGAAAAACCGCGTGAAGAATCTGTAAGTGGGTACTTACGGCAGTCGTTCGACGAGGTTCAAGTCGTGACATTTTCCAACAGGCGCGAGCCCTCCTTTGATGGAGTTCAAGGGAACTCCGGGGGGCACGGCTCGATCCACGACCCGGCGCATAGCCTTTCGCATGGCGGACCTCATCTTGGGACCGGCGAGGCGGCCGCGCATCAGGGCCCCCGCGCCTCCGGTTTCAGCCGCGCCGTATCGACCGTTCAGATCGTCGGCTCGCTGTTGGCGGTGCCGCTCGGCCTGGCTTCCGGCTACTCGATGTACAAGGCGAATTTCGCCCCCGACACCACCTGCCAGAATCTGCGGGCCGGCATCATCGCCATGCTCGACAAGAACGTTGATGCCGCGACCCGGCGCATGCTGGTGCGGCGCGATGTGAGCACCTTCGAGGAGACCTGCGCTTCCTTCGATCCCGACGCTCACGCGGCGTTCAAGGTGCTGTTGGCGTCGCCCACCCCTGGCGCCAGCGCCGCCGCGCCGAAATTGCGCGCCGCGCTGCCGGCGAACGAGGTTGCGCGCAAAGCCGAGCCCAAGCCCGAGCCTAAAGCCGCACCGAAGGCGAAAGTGGAAGCCAAATCGGAGCCGAAGCCGGACGCAAAGCTTGAGGCGAAGGCTGAAACGAAGAGCGAGCCGCGTCAGGCTGTCGCCGAGAAAACGCCGGTTGTCGTGCCGGCGCCGGCGAGCATCGAAGCGATTGAACACGAAGCCGCGTTATCCGATACGCGCTGGCTGGCGGCGGTGCGCCAGGCGCTGGTGACGCATGGCCCGGCCGCGGCCTCCGACGAGCCGGCGCCAGCGGAAGCGGCCAAGCTTGAGCAGACCAAGCTTGAGCAGACCAAGATCGAGCCGAGCAAGATCGAGCCGAACCTCGATGCGGTTTTAGCCAAGCCGGCGCGCAACGAAACCCCGGGCGTCGCCAAGTCTGCGACCTTGCCCCCGGCTTCGCCGGCGGCGCCGCCGGTGCAATTGCAGCCGGCCTGGAACGTACCGGCGCCGGTCGTCGCCGGAACGCCGGCGGTTGAGCCGCCCGCGCGCGCAACGCCCATGCAAGACGATCATCCGGTGCCGCCGGCGGCGATCCCCGGCGCGACGCTTGAGCCGACGCCGGTCAACAGCGAGGCGAAACCTGCCGCGGAATCGCGCTTCGGTTCATGGATCGCGCAGATTCCGCTGGTTGGCCGCGTCATCGAGCCGCGCGGGAATTAGTCTATTTAAGCGGCCGGCTTCTTCGACTGCGGCTGCCAATCGGCGACCATTGCGACATCGGCTTCGGTCTGCCAGCGGCCGATGCGGCCGGGGTTGTTGCCGGCCTGCCGCAGCC
>JAQSCR010000071.1 GCA_029945495.1 Pseudolabrys sp.
TGGATCTGTCTTTGCAGTGCGTCAGGGGTATAGTCCCTACCGACAAAGTTCGCTTTTGTGTTTGTTTCTCGTGCTTTTAGGTAGATTTGCCGGCCTTGCTCGAGGAGTGCCTGATTGGAGGCAAAATCGCGTTCACGGTTTTCGAGGTCCTGTGCAATCCTCGTTTTCTGATTAGCGAGAGCGTTCGTCGCGGCTGCCAATTGAGCGTGCAACGCGTCGAGCTCGGCGTACTTCGCCAATAGGCAAGCTTCCTGATTGTGTTCACAGGCTTTTTCCGTCCAGCCAGTTACGAAATGACTGAACAGAGCGTGCGCTTTGATTGGCCATAAGGGCGTAGCGTAAGACAGCCCCAATGCACCTCCTATAAGGAAGACGACAACCCATAACAGGCGAATGGTGCTCCGCGAGAGCGCATATAGGAGCATAAGCATATTGCCTCCGGTTTGTTTTGAGGAATGGCGTTTACCCATGTCCTCTGTGGAGGTTTCTGCGACAGAAACACCCCATGGCTAGACGGGAGGTGAAAATTTTTGGGCGCAGCTGGGGCAGCTAGGATGTAGCTCGCGGCCATTGTCCGCCCTCGCCCATTAGCGACATTGCAGTCTGCGCGCTGCCCACCAGGCCCGCGGGCATTTACGCTCGGCTGACCAGACTGCGCGCGTTTAGCGAATATCTGGCCAGGCAGCCCCAAGGGCCCGACGCTGGCGCCGTTGCGAATATTGGGCGGGTCACCGAGGAACTGGTCGATCGTCTGATCGCACGCGCTATCGGTGTCCGAACTCAACCAGGAAATCGACCGTCTCGAGCTCTATACGTCCGACGACCCGTGACTGGCGGCGGGCCTTGCTATGTCGCCGGTTTCGGCGCCCGCAGCGGTCGACCGGTCCCAACTCGGCCTTACGCCCGGTGAGGCGTTCTTCCGGCATACGGGCGGGAGAGGAACGGAGACCGTTCGCCGGCCGCGAGACCGGTTAAAGAGGCAGCCGCAGGAGCGCCAGCATAGCGCGGCCGTCAGGCGGGGCGCGGGACCGACTGCCCCCGGCGAGTGGAACGCGGGACACTGACCGTCCGCCTGGTCACGTCCTTGGCCGGCCCCGGCCCCTCGCGGCCACCGCCGCCGGCCCGGCCGTCGGCCGGACGCGCCAGTTGGCGACTGGCGCGCCTTGCGCTGGCCACACCGATGGTCCAACATGATTTTTGACACCCGCCGCGGCCGAAAATGAAGTGTTGCGGGCCAGGGGTTTTTGATCGGCGACGCGAGTCTGGACTGGAATCCTAGTCCCCCAGCCAATTCAACCTCGCCGCCCTGCCCCCCTCTATCACCCTACGCCCGCCCACTACATTCGCGATTGCTGCAGCGCGCTCGTCGACAAACGCGGCGACTAGCTGACCGACGCAATAGAGCGGACGATCCGCATTGATGCGAAAACTGCCCAAGTCCCGGGCAGTTACCCGCTAAGTGGGACGAAGCCCCGCTTGCTGGCACCGCTTTTTTTCACGAATTGAAATTGGCGCATTTGTCCATTCACAATTGGTCGCCTGCGACGAAAAGCCCTATGCAGTCAGAAAATTGTGGCTCATTCTCCCCGCCTCTACAGAACACAAAACAAAACTAAAAACCGGGGATAGGGAAACAACGTCATGGCTCAAACCATCGAAGCCTTCGTTGGCAAATCTTTGGACGAAGCAAAGATTTCGCCGCTGCATAAAAAAATCGTCGGCTTGATCGCAGCCGGATACTTCTTCGACGTCATCGACTTCACGATCTTCGGCTCGATGGTTCCATACATCCTGCAGTCGAAGTTCGCCACCGGCGCCGAAGTCGCGGCCATCGGCAGCGCCACCATCTTCGGCATGTTCATCGGCACCGCCGGCCAGGGACAGTTCAGCGACCGCTTCGGCCGCCGCTTCATCTACCAGTTCAACCTGCTGCTGTTCGGCATCTTCACCATCCTCGGTGCGCTATCGCCGAGCGTCACGCTGCTGATCGTTTGCCGCTTCATCGCCGGGCTTGGTCTCGGCGCCGAGCAGCCTTTGGCTTTCGCCTATGCCGGCGAATATGCGCCCAAGGCCATTCGCGGCCGTATTCTGGCGATCGTCCACTTCATCGGCGGCGCCTGCGTCTGGCCGATTGGAACGGCTTTGGCACTGTTGTTCGGTGGCATGCTCGATTCACCCGACCATGTCTGGCGCGGGATTTGGCTGTGCATCGGCGCCGGTGCCCTGATCGTCTGGGTCCTGCGTTTCGCGCTGCCTGAATCGCCGCGCTTTCTGGCGACGCACGGCCGCGGTCAGGAAGCACTTGCCGTCCTGTCCAAGCTCGGCATTGCCGGACCGAAGGAACCGCTCACGGAAGACGCCGCGAGCAACACCAAGAGCGATCCGTTCGGCGTCGTGTTCCGGCTGTTCCCGAGGCGCGTCATTGCCGGCATGATCTGCTTCACGGCATTCTTCGGCATCGCCATCGGTCTCAGCGCCTGGCTGCCGAACATCATGAACGCCAAGGGCTTCTCGATCACCAAGTCATTGCAATATACGCTGGCGATGAACTTCGCGGTGCCCTGCGCCAGCATTTTCATGATGTACGCGCTCGACAAGTTCGGCCGTAAGATCACCTCGATCTGCGCCTTCCTCGGCGCCGGCGTCATGGCGATGGTTTTCAGCAGCGCTGAAACCGCCGCCCAGTTGATGGTGGCCGGCTTCATCATGATCTTCTTCGTCCAGGTCGCCGGCAATTCGATGCAGATCTTCGCTTCTGAAGTGTTCCCGACCAACGCCCGCGCCTCCGGCTTCGGCTGGGCGTCGGGCGTCGGCCGGCTGGCGACGGCCTTCATCATGCCGGCCATTCTGTGGGTGCAGAGCGGCTATGGCCTGACGACGGTGTTCGTCTGCCTGGCGACCCTGCTTGTGATCGCCGCGGCGGCAGTCACCCAGCTCGGACCGGAATCGAAGCAGATCGGCCTCGACGAGGTTGCGGCGCCGACCGGCTGAGGTTCAGCTTCGCTCAAGACCCGAGGCCCGGTTCGGCATTGCGCCGGCCGGGCCTCGGCAATTCTGATCCGCCCTCCAGATCCGGTGCGTCCATGACGACTTCCGCCGCCAGCGCCAAGAATGTCTGCCTGCTGTCGCGCTGCGATCAGGGAAGCCGCCTCGACGGCGTGCAAGTCATCGTTCACAAAGGCCACGCCTTTGTCGGCCACATGTTCGCCGACGGCTTTTCCGCCATCGACGTGCGCGATCCGGTGAAGCCGAAGACGGTGGCCTTCGTCGCCGCGCCGAAAAATACCCGCTCCCATCATCTGCAAATTCACGACGACATATTGATCGCGGTCAACGGCCCGAACATCTGGGCCATGCAGCAATATGCCAGCCAGGTCGATTATTACGCCAAGTCGCTCGCGGATTCGCTAACGATCGACAAACCGTTCGGCGCCGGCGTGCGCGTGTTCGATATTTCAAACCCCGCCGCGCCGCGCGAGATTTCCTTTCTCGCCATGCCGGGCCTGGGTGCGCATCGCATCTGGTGGGTCGGCGGCCGCTACGCCTATGCCTCGGTGCATCTCGAGGGCTTCATCGACCACGTCCTGGCGATCATCGATATGGCCAATCCGGCCAAGCCTGCGCTCGTCGGCCATTGGTGGTTGCCCGGCATGTGGCGCGCCGGCGGCGAAACGCCGCCCGCCTCGTTCGGCAAGCGCACCGCGCTGCATCACATGATCACCGCCGGCAATATCGGCTACGCCGCCTGGCGCGACGGCGGCTACACCATTCACGATCTCAGCGATCCGGTGAAGCCGAGGCTGCTCAGCCACCGCAACTACTCGCCGCCCTTCGGCGGCGGCTCGCATACGCCGCTGCCGTTGCCAAACCGCAATCTATTGATCCTGGGCGAAGAAGCGACCACGGCGAGTTGCGCCAACGGTATCGCTTACACCTGGGTGATCGACGTGCGCGCGCCGGAAAATCCGGTGTCGATCGCAACGCTGCCGACGCCGGACGAGGAAGACTTCTGCGCCAAGGGCGCCAAGTTCGGCCCGCACAACATGCACGAAAACCGGCCGGGCTCTTTTGTTTCGGAGGACCTTATATTCGCCACCTATCACAACGCCGGCTTGCGCATCTACGACGTGCGCGACGCGTTCCAGCCCAGGCAGGTCGGCTACTTCGTGCCGCCGCCGCCGGAAACCATCGTCGACCAGCGGCCGAACCCGCTCAAGGTCATCCAGTCCTGCGACGTCTTCGTCGACACCAACGGCGTCATGTATATGACCGACACCAACGCCGGACTTTATATTCTGCAGTATGAGGGCTGAGCGCATGATCCCGAAAAGTGGAGTCCGGTTTTCGGACAAGATCATGCGCAAAAGGAAATAAGCCAATGGCCGAAAAGTTCGGGCGTCTCGCCCTGCATATGTGGACCATCGACACCACGCCGCTCGCCACCGCGCTCGACGCCGCTAAGCTTGGCGGCTTTGACGCGGTCGAATTGCGGCGCACCGATTTCAAGCGCTGCTTCGATACTGGAATGAGCAATGCGCAAGTGCTCGCGCTGATCAAGAAAGCCGACATTCCGGTCGGCGTGCTCGGCGTCGAATATGGCTGGCTGTTCGCCACCGGCGACGAAAGCAAGCGGCTGTTCGGCGTGTTCCGCGAGAGTTGCGAGAACGCGGTCGCGTTCGGCTGCGACATGCTGATGAGCGCGCCGGGGCAGATCAGCGGGCCGATCCCGGACGCGGTCAAACGGCTGAAGGAAGCCGGCGACATCGCCGCCGAATACAAGCTCAGACTGGCGATCGAATATAATTCCCAGCACGACGTGCTCAACAGCCTGCCGGTGCTGACCGAACTGATCTCCGGCGCCGACAGAC
>JAQSCR010000072.1 GCA_029945495.1 Pseudolabrys sp.
TTTGCCTTCGGGGTGCTCAATCGCGTCCCGCATATTGCACAGCCTGCGAATCCATTCGTCATTGGCGGTCTGAAGCCGACGTGTCAGCGGGTCAGAGTCGCCGAAGGATTTCTCCGACCACTTGGCCATCGCCGCAAAGTTCGCGGGCGGCGCGTCCCGTTGCAGCAGGGGCGCGAAAATGCCGGCAAAGTCGCGCAGAGCCAATTTTGCATCTGACAGATAGTCCTCGACCCGCTCCTTCAGGCGTGGCACCGCGGGCACTTCGTAGTGGTGCGGGCCATCGAGCCGAATGACCCCTTTCGCTCCGGCGGCTGCGATGTCAGCACGCAGCGATTGTGATATCCTTTGGCACTCAAGAAGGCGGGGCTGCACCTTCTCAAACAGGATCTCCAAAACCGTGTTGCGCCGCGTTGGGGGGAGGTCGAACCACCGGAAGATTTCAAACCACTGGTATGAAAGTCGGGCTACGACAGGGTTTTCGGTGCCGACATCGGCGATTTTCTTAACCTGGAACGACATTGGCGGCGTTTACGATGCACTGTGGGCGACACCGAGTGCAGCGAGGAATTCCCGCACGCGGGTGTGGACGGCCAGCTTTCGAATGGCCCGCGACTCACCAAACAGCTCCTCGACATCGGCGACCATCCGCGGGCCGTCGTCCTCTTCGCTGCGGAAATTTGCTGCCATCTTGGACAACCCCTCGCGCACAAGTTCGTCGTCGCGTAGGGGCGTGAATTCTCGCACGAGCCCTTCCACCCCGTCGGGATAGTTCTCCAGACAGAAATGGATATCGTAGGCGTCCTTCGGCTTGGCGCGGTCCGACAAGGCGAGACTCTTCATCACAAGGAACGCCGCGATACCGGCGACGCGAATCTGCACATCGCCCGCTGGGCCGATGGACTCGACAGAGTTGTCACGGAAAGCGATGTCGGTGCCATGCACGGGCTCGGGCGCCACCGGGCTTCCGGCGAGAAATTCTGCGTGATGATGCGCGCTGGTCAGGAGGTCCAGGCGGGCCGGAAACGTCCGGCCGTCGCCCAGCGACACGTCCTTCAGAAATTGGTAGCGGTGCTGACCCGGCCGAAAGCCGTTTTTCAACAGGAGAGCAACGACCGCCTCGTGTGCGGCGCGCCTCAAGCGCAGTGCCATGTCAACGTCGATGCTCCCGATGTGCGCCGGCCGGGCCGCAGGAAAACGAACATCCGGGACCCATCCGCCGATCAGCACGGCGTCGTCGCCCTGCTGCGCGAGCAAGGCGCAGACATCATGCAGCAGGACGCGGGTGGCCTGGACCTGTTCAGTGGGCGGGGGCATGGTCGGGAAAGAGCACGGTAGTCCACAGATGGTCCGCTGCTTCCTCGCCGCGGGCCGGATCGCGCTGCAGATCGAGATAAAGTTGCAGGGGTGATACGACGGGAACGCCATCGAATTTCTCAAGGTGTAGGAAAACACCTTCATCACGGGGTTCGAAGATATGCACATTGGCACCGGCGTCCGCCGATTTGAGATCGGCGGCATTGGCGAGTTCCGCCGGATCGCCATCCCAATAAACCTGCGTGCGGTTATATCGCGTCATGGGTGCGCGTCGCCAGGCACCGGCGGTCCCGGTAAGAGCAAATGGGCGAGCGTGTCGCTGTGCGTAGTCGGCCATTTTTGCTTCAACATCCGCCAGTGTCAGCAGCGTGAAATAGGTGCGCGGGATCTGACGGCGCCGTCCCCAAACCACGGCCCAGTCTTTCAGCAGCTTTCCCGGTTGAGTCAGCTTCAAGCCGTCGTCGGTTTCCCGTGCCCATTCCCGCTCAAGCAAAAGATTGCGCACGATTGAAACGGTCCCGGTGCTCACGTGTGCTTCGTCGGCCAGGGGCACGACTTTCCAAGTGCGATCCTGTTCTCCAAAGAGAATGCGCAAAACGCGTTCGCTTTTGGGACCGTAAAGGTAGGGAGCAGCCGGCGACTGAGTCTTCCGAAACGGATTGGGGCTCCCAATCCGCTCGATGAAGTAATTGCCGAAAGTCAGCCGGCAGTTACCTGCGAAATCATAGTATCCGATTCCGTCCTCATGGCACAACGCCGCCCCTTCGGCCGTGATGAACGGCGCGGCGACAACGAGATAGTCCGGCCGGTTAGCCTTGTTGCGGAAACGCAGGAGCTTGTTGATGGCGTCGCGAAGCTGGCGGGGATGGCCTTGGCTGACGACTTCGACAACCAGGGTGTGCGAATAGTTGCCGTTATCGACGGTCACGGTAAAGTCAGCCATCCTCGCAAGCTCGGGCTGATTGGTGCGCGTATACGGGTCCCACGTGAGCTTCGCATTCGGCATCGTCTTAAGAATGTCGGCGAGGACGTCCCGTGCTGGTTTCAATTGTTCGTTTTCAATATTATCCATGTTTCAATGGAGATTGAAACACGTTTGAGATTGAAATTCAAGTGAAGTTTTCAATTTAGAACGCATTTCAATGGCTAGTGAAACATGTCCCAAATTGAATAATATTCTAACAAATACCGCAATAGTGATTGTAGGTAACGACGTTACAAAATTCCAGAAGACCTGAAACTGTAAAAACCAAGTCCGGTCGGGTCGGCACCGGCGTTGCCGACTACCACGTGGTCGAGCAACTCGATGTCCACAGTTCGGGCTGCCTCCCGGAGCTGCCGGGTGACCTGCACGTCGGCCGCGCTCGGTGCCGGGTCACCGGATGGGTGATTGTGGACACAGGCAATAGCGGTTGCTCCATATTGGACGGCACTCCTGAACACCTCACGTGGATGTGCCAGTGCGGAGGTTGCCGTGCCCGAGGTAACTTCGACCAGCTTTTTGAGCCGATTCTTCCGGTTGAGGCATAAGACCCAGAATTTTTCGACCTCCAATCCCCGGACATAGGGCGCCATGTAGGCCGCGATCAATTCGGGTCGGTTGAGCATCGGTGCTTCTCCTACTGGCTGTTTGATCATGCGTCGGCCGATTTCGATGAGTGCGGCCAGTTGCCGGCCCTTGGCTTGACCGATACCCTTCAGTCGCCGGAAGTCCGCCGGCTGCCAACTGGCGAGTCCGGCGATGGACCCTGCCTGGGCGATCAGTTGTCCCCCTGGGTTTCGGGCACGATGGTGATGCCGAGAGTCGAGAGATCCGCGTGACGCGCCACAAAATCGCGAAACGTCTTCTCATCGATCTCCCAGCGGGAGAAATCATACTCGTTCTCCCCTGCGATCCGCGTGGCTTGAAATAGCTTCCAGCGAAGCGGCAGTGCCTCGCGAACGAAGGCCGTCATGTCCTCTCCCGCGTTAGCTCGGTTGACGACCGTGTTGAGCTTCACTCGCACGCCAAAGCGCTGGGCGGCCTTGATTCTTTGCAGGTAGTCGGAGGGTGTGAGTATCTGCCCGGAACGAGTGGCGCGGCCGATAATGCGGTTAGTTTCATTGTCCAATGAATCGATGCTGAGTGTCAGCCAATCGAGGGCCGGAGCTAAACGCCGAATAAGGTCGTCCGTGAGCAGCAACCCATTCGTGACGAGAGAAGTCACCAGGCCCAACGATCGAGTGTAGGCGAGGTCCTCCAGCACGGTCGGCGAAAGCAGCGGTTCGCCGCCGACGAACGTCACCTTCCGTCCCACCAGATCAGAGGGGGCCGGGACCGTCGCGATCTGCCGGATGATCTCGTGCAATTCCGCTTGTGGTAGGTGCCATACATGTGAGGCGAGTCCTATAACGGAATGGCCGTGAATCCCGGTATGGAGCATGATGGCGATAAGTTCGGTATCGCTGAGGGCTCCTGCCCCAAACGCCTCCAATCGCTGCTGCGGTTATTCCCCCACTGCTAGCGTGAAGCCGGGCTCGGGGGCGTAGTCGCCAAGGTTTAATGTGGATTGATTCATTGTGCCGAACGCACGTGCGCCGCACCGGGCCGGATGAAATATCCGGTTGTCGGGCTCGCCCGCGCGTTGGCCCTTTGGGGCACGCCCAGTCACGACGCCGGCCGCCGAGCCCGGAGCCTGGTGCTCCGCGCGAGGGGGAAGGCCGAAGGAGGGAAGGTGGAGTCGAGCGCAGCGAGCGATACCTTGACGGGCGTGGCACAATGGGAAAACGCGCGGAAGTAGAACACCTTCACAAGCCGCGGTCGGTTGTTACTTCTCGTCCTGCTTTACTTACACGTGATCGTCCATGTGGTATGGATGTCGGGTGAGGACGACCACACGGTCACCCGTGGCCAGACATATATGTCTAAAAGGCCATCCGCACCGTTGACGTTATCTAACTAGAAACGGAGTGCCGTTTGTATTTTCGCCACGATACTGGCCGCTTGAGGGCGCACACTTATCACGCGTGGATTCCACACCAGAGTAATCTCGCGCTGCAATTGAAGGAGCGGCTCACCATAAATCTTCAGGCAGGATTGCGGCGGTAGCTCCGCGGCAGCAATCTCAGGTAAAATGGCGGCAAATCGTCCTGACTTAACCGCAGCAAAAACTTGAGGAAATGACTGGCACGCTAGTCCCGGGCGAAACGTTCCGCCGGCAGCGAGCGCAATCTCCCGCAACTGGTTGGTGAACTGGCCGTCGGTCGTTTGCAGCGCGAGAGGAAATTCCTGCAATACTGCGGAGAAGCTTGGTGGCCTCTTCCGTGCAACAAGCTCTTTGGGCACAACTGCCACATAGGACAGGGCGCCCAGCGAGGCTGATTTCATTCCTGCTATGACTGCGTTCTGCCGGACCAAACCGAAGTCGATCCTCGAGTCAGCCACCTGCTGTATGATTTCATAGGTCCGGAGGTTTAGTGTCGCAAAGCGAACATCCGGCAGGCTCTTCAGCATCGCACCAAGACGAGGAATCACTAGCCACTGGATGAGACTGTCGCCCGCCGCGATT
>JAQSCR010000073.1 GCA_029945495.1 Pseudolabrys sp.
CCGCTCGACCCGTGGAGTGACGCTCAAACGCCGCTGGGCTGCCGGTTATTGTTGTCCGCCCCGCCCGAAGGACGCCCGGTGCGGTCATGTTCGGCTCCTGCAGGCGGAGATTCATCACGACGAATACCGCGTCAAGTTGAAGGATTTGTGACGGCGCCACCGAATAGTATCTCGCTTCCGGCGGGCGGCCATTGCCATGGCGGGGACCTTTGGTAGACCTCTGGTGAACGTGTCTTTCACGACCAGAAATCACTACGTGCCGCAATGGCACCAACGACTTTTCCTTTCTCCCGGCGAGAAAGATGCGGCCCTATATTATCTCGACCTAAAGCCCGATCGGGTCCGCGGCGGGGATAGAAAAGTTTACACCAAGAACGATCTTTGGCGGCGAGGCCCGGGCAAATGTTTCTACGAAGAAAATCTCTATACGCTGGCCTTTGGTGCCGACGCCTCGGACGTGATTGAGAAACGCTTTTTCGGCGAGATCGACCGACACGGAGCCGAGGCGCTGAAAAAAGTTGCGGACTGCGAGTTCGGAAAACACGGCGGTAATTGTCTCCAGACCCTCGCTACCTACCTGGACGCGCAAAAGCTGCGCACCCCCAAGGGGCTGGACTTCCTGAAAACCCTATCACCGGACGGCAGCCATCAGAAGGCCCTTTATCGCATGGGGCGGTTATCGTTGATGCATGTTACCATGTGGATGGAGGGTATTTGGGAAATCCTCTCCTGCGACAACACCCCCACGAGGTTCATCTTGAGCGACCATCCGGTCACCACTTACAACAAGGGTGCCTTCCCAGGGGCGCCACGCTGCGCGTATCCCTTCGACCCCGGCATCGAATTACTGGGCACGCACACTATCTTCCCGCTCACTCCGGCACGTTGTCTAGTCATCACGAATCTTGGTTACGTGCGCAATCCCAAGGCTCATCCCCTCGAATCGCGGGAAAATCCCCGCATGTTCGGCGACACGATCATGTTCACCGGCAGCGTCCAGACCGGCCGGCAGCTCCGGGACGACCAAGTTCTGGCAATCAACTACATCCTGAAAACCCGCGCCCGTCGCTATATTGCAGCGGGCCAGGAAGCGTGGCTGTATCCCGAGGAGCATTTGACCCGAAAGACCTGGGACAAGCTGGGCGGAAAATTCTTCCTTTCGCCCGACCCCCGGAAGGTGGGTTTTTCCACCGCTATCTACGTGGGATACAAGGATGGCAGGTCCCGCGGCTGGGACGAATACGGCCGGATGCCCGATGATGATGATCCGCGCGTAAAAGCCCAACGCGAACGGGAGCGGGCCACATTTTATGAATCCCGGGACGAATGGGAGAAGCATTTCGGCAAGCTGAAACCGGACCCACAAGGCTGGCGCTGGTGATTGTCTCGCCCCAGCGTGGTTAGCCCGAGCGGGACCCCATTGTATGCACTCGCGAGCCTATACGACGCTAACCGAACGGGATGGATTGCGCTGATCAACAAGAGCTGGCAGCAAATGGCAATGAAACGTGATTGGGAAGGAATTGGCCGAACTCTGCAGGACCTTACCATCCGCTGCCGGGAATTGGGTGGTGAACCCGATGCAGCATGGACCAAACTGCCCGTGCGCGAGTTGGCGGCGACGTTACGAATGGCGGAAGCCATGGACCGGTTGCCGTGCGACGCGTTGATGCGGGCACTTCTGCGTGGAGGCGGTATTGGACAGCCCACGTCACGTCAGGGGCTTTTCTGCGCCATGCGGTGCCTGTGCGCGCTGGACACTCTCGGCATCATCCACGCCGAATTGGACGACCGCCCACTGTATTCTCAGCCCCCGTCCGGCTGGACGGATGCGCAGTTGCTCGAATGGCTTCTCGTCAGCAACTGGCAGCAACGACACGACACCTGGCTGAAGCTTGCTGCCCTAAGCGTTGCCACCGGGCTCGGGCTGTATTCCGGATAGCGTGAAAATCAGCTAAAAACAGGATCGCCGGTGCTTTTGATCCCTGCCAGAAGAAATGAACAATGAGCCGGATCGTGGAGAGTCCAGAAGAAGTGCTTAGCCGGCTCGGTCCCGCGATGGTCTATGTCGCAACCGACCACGGCATCGGCACCGGCTTCCACGTTGGCGATGGAGTTTTTATCACCGCTCGGCATGTCGTGGAGGATCAGGTGATCAAAGAGGTCGGACGGGGTGATCTGACGAAGGTTGTGCATTTTTACGAAGGTGGCAAAACGACAACAACGACCACTTGGCCGGAGGCTGTCGCGAAAAAGATCGAAGGCCCGTGGTTTCATCCTAACGATAAGGCGGATCTCGCTTTCTTCCGCTGCCCCGAGATCAAGGCTCCCGACGTCCAGCTTGAGCTCCGCAGTGACGCGCTCGCCTACAACCAGTTCCTACTCCAGCGAGTGATTGTGCTAGGCTACCCGCCAATACCGTTCGCCAAGGAACCGCACTTGGTGTGCGTGCCAGCGACCGTGGCGGCGGTCATCGACCATTATCTGGTGGGACGGAGGCACTTTGTCCTCAATGCGATGGCTCGCGGCGGATTTTCTGGTGGAGTGGCGCTCACGGCAGAATACGCCTCGGCCACCTTGGGCGTCGTTACGCAGGCGCTCAATAAGGACCACGAGCCTACGGAGCTGGGCTATCTCGCGGTATTGTCGGCGGAACTCGTCGTTGAAATGCTGGATCACCACAAAGTCTCCACACGGACATTGGAGATGACGAAACGGGGTTTTGTCGTGCGCCATTGATTGCGCGGTTCCTTTGCCCGCGGTCGTTTCGTCTCGGAGATGACGCTCGCCCATTCTCGGCATTCACCACCAGCCTATTTCTTGGAAAGGGTGCTTTGGAAACAACTGCGAATCGGTCCTCCGGACTCGCGGCCTCGCCTCGCATCGGCTTCCGATGTTGGCCGCTCGCCGGGCGAAGCTTCTTTTTCACCTCTCGCCCTTCCCCCCCTCTCCTCAAAGAGAGAGGAACCTCCCGCTGTGCACCGAGCGGTCGGGGCCGTCGCCTGCGACGACCGCAACCGGCCCACTCCCTTCCCGGTGCTCGCCCCGCCATAGGTTCTTGCCTTCTCATCACGGTTAGCCCCCGCCCAATGCCCGAAAACGGGTATCGCTTCTAGGGGAATCACAGTGAGCTATACCAGCCGTGATTCGCCTTACACTCGCCGTGTTTAATTGCGCGGCCAGGCACGGCGATGTTTATGTGCCTCGTGAAATCTGAAACGCGTGAGTTGCTGCGCGGTTACTTGCCGCATCGGGGACGTTTTATCGACGTCCAGAAAGAGCGGCCTGAATTGGCGTTCGTCGAAAAGACGTTTCAAGACCTAGTCGACGCGATGGGCGCGAAATACTCGCTGAAAGCGCCGGTGGAATTTGGCCTTTTCGAAAGCGATAAGTTTAACGCTTTCGCGGATCGCGTGAAAGACAGGTATGTGATCGGACTGCATACCGCTACGTGCGGGTCGTTCTTAGCTCTGTTTCAGACAATGCTGTCTCTCCCTGGAATCCTTCCGGAGGTCGGAAGACCAAGTAGCGAAAATGCGCCTTCCCGGCCTTTCCGAACCATCTCGGATTTTTTTCCTACGACTCCGACGAGCGCTTCGTTTCGGGTTCCGATCGACGACGCGCGGCGACGTTTTGCTCTCACTCTATACTGGTTCGCGCTAACAGCCGTAGTTCTCCATGAGTTCGCCCACATAACCAATGGTCACATTGATTGGAAAGGCGCGAAGAATGGGAAGACTGCATTTTGTGAATTCGAGGACCTCGACGACCTATTCCAAGGCATCCCGTCAGTCGAGCACCACACCTTGGAGAGGGATGCTGATAAGTGCGCGTTTAATTGGGGATGCGGAATCATCAAAACTAGCACCAATATGTTCGCGCACGAATTCTTGAACACAGATAGGCTCCGCATCTGGTATTACGTATTCGCGTATTGCATGGTTTGGAGGGCTATGGATCAGCGTTTTTGGACCCTTGATAAGATCACGGGAAAGCATCCTCCTAAGCCGGTCCGTATCCTGCTTGGACTCGACGCAGTGTATCACTTGCTCGTGGCGCAACCTAGCTACGGCTTCCCGAAAAAGGACGCGCTTTCATTGGTAGAAATCGTCGCGATCACCACTGAGGACACAGCGGCTCAGTTGATCGCCGGTCCCCGGGTTCTCGACGGGATGCGTGGCGCGTTAAGCGCAGAGAGCCAGGCTCAAATCGAGCAGTATGTAGCATGCTGGAAGCGACTGCGTCCCGAGTTATTGCCATACGCCTGGCTTCCTCTCCCCGAATAACACGAGTGTTTTCGACCGGGTCTTTCAGGGAGGAGAAGCATTCCGATCCGACGCTCGCTACACTCGAATTCTTTCAGCTCTGCCCCATCCGGTAGCGCCCCATCTTATGGGCGCTCAAGGTAGTGCCTGCTACCTTTTTTTCGCTCGTTGCGGATGTCCGGCACCAAGTTCGCGCAAGATGCAAAACAACGCTCAACGCGTTCGACGCCGAGTTGTCGTTTGGCAAAACACTCGCCGGCAGTCCTCACCGATGCACTCGGTGAGATTTGCGGGGTGGAGCGCAGCGGGTGGCGAGCCTGCGAACCACCGGCTGCGCCGCCTCCCGCCACCACCGGCCCAGCAGTCGCGCCGGGTTGGGCACGGGCGGGAGCGCAGCGGCTCGCCACGTCCCAACCCGGTGTGTCTGCGCCGTGGCCTCAGTTGCGGCCTAGGTCCGCCGCCGATTGCTCGTCTGGTTGAGGTTGAGGAGGTCGAGCGTTACTTCGGCTAGTGCCGGCCGAAGTAGGCGACTGCGGCGACGATTATCATACCAATCGCGAGGCTCGCGATGCACGGCCAGATGCGC
>JAQSCR010000074.1 GCA_029945495.1 Pseudolabrys sp.
GGTAATTAGGGGGGCGCAAGGTTAACGAAACCTTGCCGCGGCCAAAGCGCCGCAGGCGGATGCGGTCCGTTATAAGCGGGTTAACGGGGTGGCAACCATAATAAGGTCAGATCGCAGCGGTGCCACAGAGTCGTGCGTTGGAGTAGCGATGTTCTTCCGGAAGAAATCAAAACTTGTGGCCCCGGCGCCCGCTCCGGTCAGGCCGATGATGGGGCCTGCCGGCGAGCCGGACCTGCGCAGCCTTGGCCGCGCACTGTGGCGCAGGAAATCGACGATCGTCCTGTTCACGGTGGTTTCGACCGCCGTTGCCTTCATGGTCGTCAATGCGATCACGCCGCGCTACCGCTCCGAATCGCGGCTGCTGCTGGAAGCGCGCGAGAGCGTCTTCATGCGCGCCGAAGCCGACAAAGGCACCAGCGAGCGCGCCAATCTCGATCCGGAGGCGGTGACCAGCCAAATCCAGCTGGTGCTGTCGCGCGATCTCGCGCTCAACGTGATCAAAAAAGAAAAGCTCGATGCCAATCCCGAGTTCGATCCGTCCATCGGCGGCATGACGCCGCTGCGCACGCTGCTCGGCCTGTTCGGCATGGCGCGCGACGTCAATGCGCTGTCGCCGGAAGAGCGCACGCTGGAAGCCTATTACGATCGCATCAACGTCTATGCGGTCGAGAAGTCGCGCGTCATCGGCGTGGATTTCTCGTCGGCCAATCCGGAATTGGCCGCGCGCGTCGCCAATTCGGTCGCCGAGGCCTATCTCGGTCTGCAGCAATCGGCCAAGACCGACCAGACCCGCGCCGCCAGCACCTGGCTTGCGACCGAGATCGAGAAGATGCGCACCAAGGTCGCCAACGCCGAGGCCAAGGTCGAGGAATATCGCTCGCAGTCGAACCTGTTTGTCGGCTCCAACAACACGTCGCTGCCGAACCAGCAGCTCACCGAGATCAATTCGCAGATCGCCGCCGCGCGCGGCCAGAAGGCCGACCTCGAGGCGAGGGCGCGGCAATTGCGCGAACTCGTGCGCTCCGGCCAGCCGATCGATTCCTCCGACATTGCCAATTCCGAATCGATGCGCCGGCTGACCGAGCAGGGCAATGCCTTGCGCTCGCAACTGGCCGAACAGTCGACGACTTTGATGGATCAGCATCCGCGCATCAAGGAATTGCGCGCCCAGATCGCCGAGATCGAACGCGCCAAGCGCATCGAAGGCGAGCGGCTGGCGCGCCAGCGCGACACAGACGCCAAGGTCGCGGGCGATCGGCTGCCGGCGGTGACCGCGAGCCTCGATCAGGTGAAGAAGCTCGCGTCGCAGACCAACGAACAGGACGTGCAATTGCGCGCGCTCGAGCGCGACGCCAAGTCGCAGCGCGATCTGCTCGAGTCCTATCTGGTGAAATACAGCGAGGCGTCGGCGCGCGACAATGTCAACGCCGCGCCGCCCGAGGCGCGCATCATCTCGCGCGCGACGCCGGCTGCCAAACCCGCTTATCCGAAAAAGATGGCGACCGTGCTGATCGCGGCGTTTGCCGCTTTCTCGCTGTCGGCGGGCTTCATCGTCACCGGCGCGTTGCTGGCGCCGCCGCCGTCGCCGGTTAGCTACGGTTACGGCTATCAGACGGCGAGCTATGCCGCGCCCGCCTTCGCACCGCCGCCGATGCCGACTTTGCCGCATCTGGTGTCGCCGCCGATCGCGCCGCCGGCAATGCCCGCAATGCCTGCTGCGATGGCGCCCTTGCCGGTCAGCACCATCGAACAACTGGCCGAGCGCCTGCGGCAATCGGGCGAGGCGGGGCGACGCGTCGCCGTCGTCGGCAACGCGCGCAACGCCGGCACCACTTACGCCGCCATTACCTTGGCGCGCGCCCTGGCGACGCAGGCGAATGTCGTGCTGGTCGATCTGGCCTTCGGCGCGCCTAATCTGTCGGTGATCTCGACCGACCCGAATGCGCCCGGCATCGCCGAACTGGTGCGCGGCACCGCGGGGTTCGGCGACATCATCACTCGCGATCAGTTCTCGGGCGTGCATATCGTGGCAACGGGCAATGTCGGCGCCGACGGGCCGGCGCTGACGGCCTCGCCGATGCTGGCGACGGTGATCGAGGCGTTGGCGCAAAGCTACAATCACGTTGTGATCGATGCCGGCTCTGCCGCCGACGTGGCGGTCGAGCGCTTCGCGCCGCTGGCGCAGTGCGCGGTGCTGGTTTCCAGCAATCCGGCCGATCCGGCGACACGCGCCGCGCGCGAGCGCATGGCGATGGCCGGCTTTGCCGATGTGACTTTGGTCGCCGGCGCGGCGCAGACCGCCGCCGCTTAACGTCAGGCGCCGGAGAGACGGGCGCGCAGCCGGCGCGCCGCGCACACCATCGACCACAGCGACGAATGCTGCTTGATCGCGCGCTTGATCGCCGCGGACAGGCGGAACATGAAGGCGACGCGCTGGCCCGAACGGCTGAGTGGCCAGTAGCTGTCGAACAGAGGCTCGGCATCGCCGCAGAACAAACTCTTGTAATGCGATTCGCCGATGCCGAGGTCGAAGGTGTCAAAGCCGCGCGCGCAGCACTCGCGTACCAGATGCACCAGCAGCTGCTCGCCGGGACTTTCGATGGCGTAGCGGCCGCCCAGGATCGAATTGAACATGGCGCAGAAGCGGCCGTCGCCACCGATGCCGCCCATGGTGGCGACGACGATGTCGTCGACCGACAGCGAATAGAGTTCGATCAGCGGTTCACCGTGCGGCGTTGGCGTCATCGCCGCCGCCTCGATGAAGCGCCGCACGCCCGGCGCGCCGAACACATCGGGCAGACCTTGCGCGCGCATGCGCACCGCCTTCTGCTTGAAAAAGGCATCGAGCACCTGGCGGATCTCGGTGGCGCTGTCGGCGCGGGTGAAACGCACCGTGCCGTAATCGGCGAGCGCGCGTTCCTTCTTGCGCATCTTCTTGCGCGCTGCGGCATTGGTGCGGGCGCGCAGCAAGGCCTCGAAATCGGGGATCAGCGCGCCGGAAAAACCGAAATTGGCCGAACGCTGCTGCGGCAGCAGCGCGAAGGGATTGGTGGTGCCGGCCCAGGTCAGCGGCTGGTTGACCAGCATGACCATGTCGGCCTGCGTGCCGAGATGCGCCAGAACGCCTTGCAGCTCATCGGCGCCGATCTGCGCCGCCGCGTCGCGCCGCCACAACGCCATGTTGAAATTGGCATGCTTGCCACCGAGGAACTCGACCAGCTGCAGGCCGCCAAAGCTGCGGCGGCCGAACGGCCACAGGAACAGCGGCGTGCCCTTGGCATCGAAGGCAGCGACGATGCAGGGGGTGACGCCGGACCCGGTGCCGATGTGACGGTGCCAGAGCCGCAGGAAATCGAAGGTTTGATAGGGGGTGACGAGGTTGCCGGTCTGCTCGAGCGCGCGCCAGGCCGGCTCCGCGGCGGCGAAATCGTCATAGACCTCGACGCGGGCTATCCCGCCGACGCTGGCCGGGACGGCGCGGGCATCGTGGTTAAGCGATCGTAGCGCGACGACGTTCATCGACTGCCTTTGCACGAATTCGGCGCTATTTCCGCCATGGGGCGCTTAAAGTGGGCGCTTTAAAAGCGGCCGGTTACAGGTTCGCAAAGAATTATCAATAAAGGGTTGGAATATTGATTGGGGTTCGCTCCTTCGCCCGCCAAGCCGCCCCGGGCCGAAAACTTGGTTGATATGAAGAAAACGATTATCCGGACCGGGCTGGAAACGCTGTATTTCAGCGGCATGCATCACTGGATGCGGCCGCTTTTGGGCGGCGTCGGCGCGATCCTGACGCTGCATCACGTGCGGCCGCCGCGCGACGAGGCGTTCCAGCCGAACCGGCTCCTCGAAGTGACGCCGGTGTTTCTGGAGCGGCTGCTGCGCCGGCTCAAGCGCAGCCGGCTCGACGTCATCACGCTCGACGAGATGTACCGGCGTTTTATCGAGAACGACTTCAAGCGCCGTTTCGTCTGCATCACCGCGGACGATGGCTACAAGGATTTCAAGCGCTGGGCGCACCCGCTGTTTAGGCAATACGAGCTGCCTTACGCGATGTATATTCCGACCAGCTTTCCGGACCGCATCGGCGAATTGTGGTGGCTGGCGCTGGAGTACGTCGTGGCGCGGAATGACCGCATCGGCATGGTCATCAACGGCGAGCAGCAATATTTCGACGCCCGCAGCGTGCGCGAGAAACGCGAACTGTACGACGCGATCTATGGCTATCTGCGCAGCATGAAGACCGAGGACGCGGTGCGCAAAACGGTGCGCGACCTGTGCGCCACCTACCGCGTCGATATTCCGGAGATCTGCCGCGACCTGTGCATGGACTGGGAAGAGATCGCGGAGATGGCCGATGATCCGCTGGTGACGATCGGCGCGCATACCGTCAACCACATGATGCTCAAGAAGGTCGCGAGCGACGCCACCGTGCGCGCCGAGATGGAGATGAGCCGTTCGGTGATTGAAGCCGCGCTCGGCAAACGGCCGGAGCATCTGGCCTATCCGGTCGGCGACCCGACCTCGGCGGGGCCGCGCGAATTCCGCATCGCGTCTGACTTGGGCTTCAAGACCGCGGTGACAACGCGGCCGGGCGTGCTGTTCAAGGCGCATGCCGATCATCTCACTGCGCTGCCGCGTCTTTCGCTCAACGGCGAATACCAGAAGCAGCGCTACGTGAAGGTGCTGATGTCCGGCGCCGGCACCGCGTTCTGGAACCGGTTCCGGCGGGTCAGCGCGGCGTAACGGATCGGCGCCGCACCATGGCGCCGACGATGCCGCTGTCGATCAGATCTCGCGGGCCGGCGCGTGGCTGAGCGGCGAGCG
>JAQSCR010000075.1:0-1182 GCA_029945495.1 Pseudolabrys sp.
CCAGGTGGCGCAACTCGGCACTCAGATCGACGGCAATTCAGCGGAATTCCGCGCCAATGCCGGGCGCATGCGGGCGCTGGTGGCCGAACTGCAGGCGCGCCGCGCCGAGGCCGCGTTCGGCGGCAGCGAACGGGCCCGCGAACGCCATGTCGGGCGCGGCAAGCTGTTGCCGCGTGACCGGGTGATGAACCTGATCGATCCCGGCTCGCCGTTCCTCGAGCTTTCGCCGCTCGCCGCCAACAAGATGTATGACGACGCCATCCACGGCGCCGGCCTGATCACCGGCATCGGCCGGATCGAGGGCCGCGAATGTATGGTGGTGTGCAACGACTCGACCATCAAGGGCGGCACCTATTACCCGCTGACGGTGAAGAAGCATCTGCGCGCCCAGGAGATCGCGCGCGAGAACCGGCTGCCCTGCATCTATCTGGTCGATAGCGGCGGCGCCAACCTGCCGCACCAGACCGACGTGTTTCCCGACCGCGAGCATTTTGGCCGCATCTTCTACAATCAGGCGACCATGTCGGCTTTGCGCATTCCGCAGATCGCCGTGGTGATGGGCTCGTGCACCGCCGGCGGCGCTTACGTGCCGGCGATGTCGGACGAGAGCATCATCGTCAAGAACCAGGGCACCATCTTTCTCGGCGGCCCGCCGCTGGTGAAGGCCGCAACGGGGGAGGTGGTCAGCGCCGAGGACTTAGGCGGCGGCGATCTGCACGCGCGCAAGTCCGGCGTCGCCGATCATCTGGCGCTCGACGATCATCATGCGCTGTCGCTGGCGCGGCGCATCGTCGCCAATCTCAACACCAATAAATCGCCGGACGTCACGCTGACCGCGCCGCGCGATCCGCTGTTTGCCATCGACGAGCTCGACGGCATCGTGCCGGTCGACCTGAAGAAGCAATACGACGTCCGCGAGGTGATCGCGCGGCTGGTCGACGGCTCGGAGTTCGACGAGTTCAAGCAGTTGTACGGCACTACGCTCATCACCGGCTTCGCCCGCATTCACGGCATCCCGGTCGGCATCCTCGGCAATAACGGCATCCTGTTTTCCGAGAGCGCGCTCAAGGCCGCGCATTTCATCGAGCTGTGCAGCCAGCGCCGCATTCCGTTGCTGTTTTTGCAGAACGTCGTCGGCTTCATGGTCGGCCGCGAATACGAGAGCGGCGGCATTGCCAAGGA
>JAQSCR010000075.1:1192-4816 GCA_029945495.1 Pseudolabrys sp.
CGGTGGCGAGCGCGCAGGTGCCGAAGATCACGTTGGTGCTCGGCGGCTCCTACGGCGCCGGCAATTACGGCATGTGCGGGCGGGCCTATTCGCCGCGCTTTTTGTTCACCTGGCCGAACGCGCGCATCTCGGTGATGGGCGGCGAGCAGGCGGCCTCCGTGCTCGCCACCGTCAAGCGCGACAATATCGAAGCCTCCGGCGGTGCCTGGTCGGAAGTCGAGGAAGAGGAATTTAAAAACCCGATCCGCGAGCAATACGAGGAAGAGGGCAATCCCTATTACGCCACCGCGCGGCTGTGGGACGACGGCATCATCGCGCCGTCTGAGACGCGGCGTGTGCTGGCCTTGGCCTTCAGCGCCGCGCTCAACGCGCCGGTGCCGGAGACGAGGTTTGGGGTTTTCAGGATGTGAGGGGGCCGTCTTCGACAAAATCCTGATACCCTTCATTTTGCGAATTTGGTATGACGTTTATGATGAAAATACCAATTTTCGTTTCATCTCCAACCGTATTGTCTGCGTCTCAACAGAAGACGCGCGATGATCTTTCGCTATTATTCGACAATGAAAATCTTGAGCAGCGAGCTTTAGGCAAGAGCGATTATCCGTCTGATCTGCCTTTGCGCGAAGTATATACGATTGCCAAACATTGCGCCGGGGGCGTGATATTGGGATTTTCTCAATATGTCGCGGAAAAAGGCGTACTTAAAGGAAAGAGCGAAGACGTCGAACGTAAGTTTCCAACGCCGTGGAACCAGCTTGAAGCCGGGATCTTGTTTTCTCTGCGATTGCCTTTGATGGTTTTCCGCGAAGAGGGAATATCTGGCGGCGTCTTTGACAATGGCGTCACCGACGTTTTCGTGCACACATTACCTTTGAACGGTTTTACCGATCGTGGCCATGCACAAGCAAAAGGCGCAATTCAAAATTGGGTTGGAAAAGTGCGTGAGCACTATCGGAAATGGTGAAATAGCCCGGGCGGATTAGCGAAGCGTAATCCGCCATTGTCTTCGGTCGGGCGGCGCGTTACGCCGTCGGCTAACGCGCCCTACGAAGTCACCCCTTCTTCTCCACTTTCGGCAGCTTTGCCACCTTGCGAAGCGCGGCGTTGATGCGGCTTTGCCAGCCGCGGCCGCCGCGGCGGAAGTGCGCGATGACGTCGGGATCGAGCCGAAGGCTCACGGCATTCTTCGGCGCAGCCGACTTCGGCCGGCCGCGCGGCACCGGTACGCCGCCGATGTGCCAGACGCCGCGCGCAAAGTCCTCGTTGGTCAATTCCGGAATCTCGTCGTAATCTCGCTTGGTGTTCACATACGCATCAACCTTCGCCATGTCGCTGCCGCGTGGCAAACTCTTTGCCGTGGTGCCTTTTCTCTCGCTCATTGACTTTTCTCATCGAGATGATGTGTCGCGCTTCGCCGCGCAGCGTCCAGCAGATGATCACCATGCGTCGGCGCAGATGACCGACCGAATTGATCCGCAACTCGCCATAATCGCGCCGCCGATCCGGGATGTCGATCGTCTCGGCCGAAAACACCTCCGGCGCGTCAAGAAAATCCAATCCCCGCTCGCGCAGCGTCCATTCCCGCTTTGCCGGATCGAAGGTGATTTTCCACGGCATTTAATGTATATACAAAAAATAAGGTATTCAAGAGGCGTTACAGAGCCCGAGTTGAGCTATATTTACCCATGCGAACTCGGCCTGCAACCCGCAGGTGTGGAGTGGCTGTGACGGTTGAAAGGCCCGATCATGACCAAAGCCAGCGGTTTCTGCGGTCTTTTGACTTCCATTCTGCTCCTCTTCGCCGCTCCGGCCTTCGCCGCCCATGAACTCAAGCCGGGCCTCTGGCAGGATACCGAGACCGGCACGGAGAACGGTCAGCCGGCCAAGCCGGAAGTCACGACCAATTGTCTTTCCGCCGAGGAGGCGCGCGATCCGATCAAGACCATCTTGAAGGACGCCGACGGTAAGAAATGTGAGGCGCTGAGCGCCAAAGAGAACGGCAACGTGGTGACGGTCGTCATGCGGTGCGGCGATCCCAAGGAAATGCGGATCGAGATCGACATGACCGTCAATTTCCTCAGTACGCGCTCCTATACCGGGACGATGAAGTCCTTGGTCATCTTCGGCGGCCAGAAGATGACGACGGAAAAGACGCTCGCCTCAAAATGGATCGCGGCTAGCTGCAAGAAATAGGGTTCCGTTATGATGAATTATAAATCCGCGCTCATTGTCGGTGCCGGCTCCGGCCTGTCGGCCTCGCTGGCGCGCGCCTTCGCTAAAGCCGGCATGACGGTGGCGCTGGCCGCTCGCTCGCCGGAAAAGCTCGCCGAATTTGCCGCCGCCACTGGCGCCAAAACCTATAATTGCGACGTCGCCAAACGCGTCGAGGTCGACGCGCTGTTTGCCGATCTCGACGCCGAGAACAACGCACCGGATGTCGTCGTCTACAATCCGAGTTACCGGGTGCGCGGCCCGCTGATCGAGCTCGATCCGGCCGAGGTGGAGAAGGCGCTTCGCATTTCGGCCTTCGGCGGCTTCCTGGTGGCGCAGGCAGCGGCCAGGCGCATGCTGGCGCACGCTCACGGCGCGCTGCTGTTCACTGGCGCATCGGCGAGCGTCAAGGGCTATGCGCAGTCGGCCGCCTTCGCCATGGGCAAGTTCGCGTTGCGCGGTCTGGCGCAAAGCCTGGCCCGCGAACTGTCGCCGCAAGGCATTCACGTCGCGCATTTCGTCATCGACGGCGGCATTCGCAGCGCGCGCCGGCCGGAGCCGGCGGACAATCCGGATTCGCTTCTCGATCCGGATGCGATTGCGCAGACTTACTTGCAAGTGCTGCAGCAGCCGCGCAGTGCATGGTCTCACGAAGTTGAATTGCGGCCGTGGGTCGAGAAGTTCTAGCGCGCGCCGCTTTGAATTAGACCAATTCCAATGTTTCTTCAGTGGCTTGTCATCGCGCTCGCGGAGTGACACTGATTTAGCCGCGCGCCTTCTTTGTGTTTTTCAAGCGCGCCTTGTCACCGGGGGCTGTCAATGAATTTTCGCTTCGTTGCCGTCGCGGCTTTCGCCGCCGGCTTGTTTCCGCTTGTCGGTCTTGCGCAATCGCCGCCGCCTGCGCCCGCGTCGCCGCCGGCTTCGGTCGCGCCGGCCGCGCCCAAGGTTTACATCCCCGGCCTCGAGCAGTTCATGAATGTGATCCTGACCGAGCACAACAAGCTGTGGTTCGCCGCCAAGGCGCGCAACTGGCCGCTTGCCGCCTACGAACTCGGCGAGATCAAGGAAGTCATGGGCGACGTGCAGGACTTCGTGCCGGTGTTCAAGAGCCTGCCGCTGGCGCAGATGATGGACGCGGTCGTCACCAAGGAAATCGTCGATCTGGAAAAGGCGATCGAGGAAAAGGATTTCAAAAAATTCGCCGCCGGCTACGATGCGCTCAACAAGGCCTGCAATACCTGCCACGCCGGCACCGAAAACGAGTTCGTCGTCATCAAGCGCCCGACAACGCCGGCCTTCACCAACCAGGACTACAGGCCGCACAAGAAGTAACGCGGCCGGACGAGGGCAAAGAAAGACGATTGTCCGGAAGTGGTGGCGCAAAACTCGGTGCGCTGCCTCTACCAACCCAAC
>JAQSCR010000076.1 GCA_029945495.1 Pseudolabrys sp.
CGGCCAGGAGGGCACCGTGATGGTGCGCGTGCTGGTCGACATCGCCGGCCGGCCGGCGCAGGTGTCGCTGCAGGCCTCGTCGGGCCACGCCCCCCTCGACGAGTCGGCGCTCGCCGCCGTACGCGACGCGAGGTTCCGCCCCTACACCGAAGCGGGCCAGGGCCAGGCGGTGTGGGTTCTCATTCCGATCAGATTCAAGCTGCAGTAGGAGAGTCTCACATGGGTGACGCATCGTCCCTGGGCTTCGGCCATTTCCTGGCGCAGTCCGACATCGTGGCCAGGGTCCTGCTGGTCGTGCTCGCGATCATGTCGGCGATCTCGTGGTATCTCATCGTCTACAAGGGTATCGGCCAGGTGGTGCGCAACGCGCTCAGCCGGAAGTTCCTCGCCTTCTTCTGGAGCGCCACCTCGCTCGAAGAAGTACAGCGCGAACTCGACCTGCGCGGCGCCAGCGAGCCGTTCGGCCACCTCACCGCCCATTCGCTGCATGCGCTGGCACACCACGAGAAATATGGCGCGGCCAATCTCGAGGAGGCCGGCAGCCGGCAGGAGTTCCTGACCCGGACCATCAAGAAGGTGCTCGACGAGGAAACCACGTCGCTCGAGAACGGCCTCACCATGCTGGCCACGATCGGCGCCACCGCGCCCTTCGTCGGCCTGTTCGGCACGGTGTGGGGCGTCTATCACGCCCTGGTCGCCATCGGCATGTCGGGTTCGGGCATGCTCGACAAGGTGGCGGGCCCGGTCGGCGAGGCGCTGATCATGACCGGCATTGGTCTGGCCGTCGCACTGCCGGCGGTCATGGGTTACAATTGGCTCACCCGTTCCAACCGCGTGCTCACGGCCAAGCTCGATGCCTTCGCCTTCGAGCTGCTGACCTTCCTGTCGATGGGCCAGGCGCTGCAGGGGTCTGCATTGGGCCGCACGACCAGGCCCGGCACCGCTGCGCTCACCACCGTCAAGTAGGGAGAACGACCATGGCCTTCGGAAGCCTCGACCGCAAAACCTCGTCCCAGCCCATGGCCGAGATCAACATGGTGCCGTTGATCGACGTCGTGCTGGTGCTGCTGGTGATCTTCATCGTGACCGCGCCGCTGCTCACCAACGCGGTCAAGCTCGACCTGCCCAAGGCTACATCCACCGCCGACATCCAGAAGCCGGAGAAGGTCGAGTTCGCCATCAATGCCACCGGTTCGCTGTTCTGGAAGGGCGAGCGGATCACGCGCGAGGATGCCGCACTGCGCTTCGCGGAGGAGGGCAGGAAACGGCCGCAACCGGAAATCTACTTGCGCGCCGACCAGAACGTGCCCTACCGCTACGTGGCGCAGACCCTGGCCGACGCTTCCAAGGCCGGCCTCGCCAAGGTCGCCTTCGTGAGCGAACCAGAGCGGTAGGCTATATCTCCTTCAGTAAATCCAGGACGATGAGGACGAAGCCGATCACCGAGACGAGCCACAACATCGTGCGCAGCCACGGGATGCTGGCGAGGTAGGTGACGGAATGGCCTGCGTGGCGGCGCCTCAAGAATCTCAATTGCTACGCAAAACAAGCATAGATCGCCGGGGCGCGTTATGATTGAGGACCTGCGAGAGGGGGCGCTTTGAAAGGACTAATCTCGATAGTGATAGTTCTGGGAACGATGTTGCCAGGAACACTCAGCGCTCAGACCGACTACACGTCGGCCAATGCGCTTCTGCCCGGGTGTCGGGACTTTCTTGAGATTTTTAATGGAACAGCAGGGGCGACATCCCGAGATCAGTTTCGGGCAGGTGTCTGTGCAGGCGTTGTCAGCGCGATGCTCTCGATAGCGCCTGCATTGGATCGCCAGTACCGGTTCTGCAAGCCCAATGAGGTAACGTTCGGTCAGGCTATACAGATCGTGGTCAAGAGACTCGATGCTCTTCCAGAGACATGGCACGAAAATTTTGAGACGCTTGTCCTCGCGGTGTTTGCCAAGAACTGGCCGTGCAATTAACGCCCTCGCGTAAGGGCTGCAAATTCTGATCGATGCTATCAAGAGGTACATCGCTGCCTATCTCGCCTTGCAGGGTGTTTCCGTCGGGATGAGAGCCTGCAAATTGTGCTGAATATTGCGACCGACCTTGTTCATCGAAGTCATCCTTCCTGACCAAGCGGCTTTCAAACGGAGTCTCGCAAGTCCGTACATGTCTCTAGACACGGATTGACGACTTGGAATGTTATATTGTATCGCTACCTTCTTGAACGTAACTGAAGTGGGCACCGGGCGACAAGGGGCGTGCAATGCGGCGGCGGATTGGCGGATCGGCGTTGGTTCTCGGGGCGAGCCTGGCAGCAGGTGCTGCGTCGGCTCAGGACAAACCGGACGAAAAGACGCTCGAAGTCGTCGTCACCGCCAAGCGTCTCGATCTCGAGCGCAGCGCGATCCAGCCGAGCCTCGGCGCCACGCGCTACGATTTCAGCCGCGACGCCATCCAGGACATCCCGCAGGGCGAGAACGCCCCGCTCAGCCAGGTCCTGCTGCGCGCACCGGGCGTGGTCCAGGACGGCTTCGGTCAGATCCACGTGCGCGGCGATCACGGCAACCTGCAGTACCGTCTCGACGGCGTGCAGCTCCCCGAGGGCCTGTCGCTGTTCAGCAACGCCATCTCCACGCGCTTCGCCGACCATCTGGCGCTGATCACGGGCGCGCTGCCGGCGCAGTACGGCCTGCGCACGGCCGGCGTCGTCGACATCACGCTGAAGTCGGGAACGACCAATCCCGGCGGCGAAGCTTCGATCACCGGCGGGTCCTACAACTGGGTGCAGCCGGCCCTGCAGTACGGCGGACGCTCCGGGGCCGTCGACTACTTCGCCGTCGGCCAGTACCTGAGCAACGGCATCGGCGTCGAGAATCCGACATCGTCCACCACGCCGCTGCACGACGACACCGCGCAGTGGTACGCCATGGCGAAGGTCACCGGACTGGTCGACGAAAACACGCGGGTGAGCCTGATCGCCGGCGGCGCCAGCGCGCGCTACCAGATCCCGAATGTTCCGGGCCAGACGCCGGCCTTTGACGTGAACGGCATATCGAACTGGAACAGCTCAATCCTCGACAAGCGCCAATGGGAAGACACCTATTTCGGCATCGCCTCGCTCCAGAAGCACATCGGCAACGCCGACGTGCAGCTCTCCGGCTTTGCCCGCTACTCGAACCTCTCCTACAAGCCCGACCCGCTGGGCGACCTGCTCTACAACGGTATCGCGCCATGGACGAACCGCACGAGTCTCGCGACCGGCGTGCAGGGCGACGGAAGCTGGAAGGTCGCGAGCGCCCATACGCTGCGCGGCGGCTTCCTGGTTCAGCGCGAGCGCGTCACCAGCCTGACCAACGCCAATACGCTGCCGCTGGTCGCCGACCCCGACAACCCCGACGGCGATCCCATTGCCTCCGGCCAGCCGGTGGGCTTCACCGAGGGATCCGACCTTGTCGGCTGGACGTACAGCGTCTACCTGCAGGACGCCTGGAAGGTGATCCCGACGGTCACGGTCAATCTCGGTGCCCGCTTCGACGCCATCAGCGGCGCCACCCAGGAAAGCCAGTTCAGCCCGCGCGTCAATGTCGTCTGGGAACCGGACCCGCGCGCCACCTTGCGCGCCGGCTATGCGCGCTACTTCACGCCACCGCCGCTCGCCCAGGTGAATGCCAATGCGCTCGCCGTACGGAGCGGCACGACGGCGCAGACCGAGACCCTGCAGAACACGCCGGTGAAGGCCGAACGCGCCGACTATTTCGATGTCGGCCTCACCGTGAAGCCGGTGGACGGCCTGACCCTGGGGTTCGCCGGCTACTACAAGTTCGCCCAGAACCTCCTCGACGAAGGCCAGTTCGGGGCGCCGATCTCGCTCACCTCGTTCAACTACGCCAACGCCCAGGTGAAGGGCTTCGAGCTGTTCGCCACCTACGACGAGGGACCCTGGTCAGTGTTCGGCAATCTTGCCTGGTCGCGGACCTCGGCCAACAACATCAACTCCGCGCAGTTCAATTTCTCGCCGGGCGAACTCACCTACATCGCCAACAACACGATCTTCACCGATCACGACCAGGGCTGGACCGGCTCGGCCGGCGCCGCCTACGTGTTCAATCAGGGCAGCGACTGGGCGACCCGGGTGTCGGCCGACATGCTGTTCGGCAGCGGCCTGCGCACGAGCGTCGTGACGCCGAACGACACGTCGCTGCCCAGCCATGCCTCGCTCAACCTCTCGCTCGTCCAGAAGGTGCCAGTCAGCATCAGCAAGGGCACGCAGATCCGCTTCGACGTGCTGAACGCGACCGACGGCTCCTACCAGCTGCGCACCGGCGAGGGCGTCGGCGTCGGCGCCCCGCAGTACGGAATGCGGCGGACCTTCCTGGTGACGCTGATGCAAAAATTCTGACGCCGATCCGACATGATTCGGCAGGGCCGGACGTGATAGACCATCCGTCATGCACCCTCAGACCTTTCCCCACGTCGTGCCGCTTCAGGGCGGCTCCAATTTCCGCGACCTCGGCGGCTATCGCACCGCCGACGGCCGCGTCGTGCGCGCAGGCGCGGTCTTCCGCTCCGCCCATCTCGGCAACCTGACCGACGACGACCGCGCCGCCCTCGGCCAGCTTGGCGTACGCACCATCGTCGACCTGCGCGGCGTCAACGAGGCGGCGGAAACGCCCCACGCCATCGACGGCCTCACCTGCCGCGTCGTCGGCGCCCATATCGAGCCCGGCGTTGGTGAAAAAATCAGAGGCGCCGTCGCCGACGGCAGCGCCACACCGTTCGTCATGATGGGTTTCCTGACCGACCATTACC
>JAQSCR010000077.1 GCA_029945495.1 Pseudolabrys sp.
AACACCATCAGAACGTGCTCGAGCGGATCGAGCGCCTTCCATTTCAGATGACGGTGACGCGCCATCACCAGCGGCGGCTTGGCCCCCAGAACGACCTCTGCGATGCTCATCGGAATTCCTTGATGCCCGTGCCCGCGTCATGAGGCGGGCGGCGGCGCTTTCACGCCGCCGCCCGTATCGCATGATGAGAAGGTCACTTCACATTGCGGACGAGTTCAAGAATCTTGACCGCGTGCGGACCGAGCTCCTTCGCCAACTTGTCCTGGATCGGCTTGGCGTCGGCCATGAAACCTGACTTGTCGACGTTTTCGACGATCTTGACGCCCATGGTCTTGAGCTTGGCGGCCGAGTCCGCCTCCAGTTTGAGACCCAGCGCAGGCTCCTTCTTGGCAACCTCGTCGGCCGCCGCCTGCACCCAGCCCTGCTGTTCGGGCGTGAAACTCTTCCAGGTCTTGTCGCTGACCCAGATGCAGTTGTTGTTGGCTTCGTGCTCGGTCATCGAGAGCACCGGCGCCACTTCGTAGTGCTTGTTCGCCATGTAGACGTTGACGCCGTTTTCCGCGATCGCAACCACGCCGGTCTGCAGCGAGGTGTAGACTTCGCCGAACGGCATATGCACCGTCTGCGTACCGTAGGCCGGGAAATGCGCATCCTCGGTCATCGTCGCCTGAACGCGGATTTTCTGGCCCTTGATGTCGGCGACGTTGTGAATCTCCTTCTTGGAATACATGCTGCGCAGACCCATGGTGAGCAGGCCCAGCACATGCGCGCCCTGAACGGAGTCGTCGATCATGGCGCGGAATTCCTTCGACACCGCCGGATCCGATAGGGTCTTGATGAGATGATTCTGGTCGCGGAAGATGTAGTGCAGCGAGAAGACACCGGACTGCGGCGCAACCGTTGACGCATTGGCGGTCGACGTAATGATGAAGTCGATGTCACCGGTACGTATCTTCTGCAGCATGACCGGCTCTTGGCCGAGCTGCGCGCCGGGGAATTGATCGATGCCCATCGTGCCTTTGCTCAACTCCATGAGCTTGGCATTGAAGATATCGCCGGCAATCCCGTAAGCGGTCGACTTCGGCTGATCGTAGCCGAAGGTATATTTTTTCTGAGCGTTGGCATTCGTGGTCATGGCCAGAGCCATGGCGCCAACAATAAAGGCCGCGCGCGCGGCTTGTCGCATTGCGCTTCGCATAGCTAGTCCTCCCAAGTCGTTTTATGTGCTGTTTGTCCGCACTTGGGGCTAGTTATAATACGATATGATGACTGCCGGCAACCGAAGAGTCCCCCGTCCGGGGCGCGCCGGTCACCTCTGACGATTTTCAGAACGCCCGATGGCTGCCCGCGCCGCCCACTCAGCGCCGCACATAGGTGGCGACGTCGAAGGCCGCATCGTCATTCGGCCCGGCCGGGTAGGACACACGCTTCACTTCCCGCCAATCGCCAGGCTGGATCCGGGGAAAGAACGCATCGCCCTCCGGGCTGGCATGCACATGGGTGATTTCGAGGCGGTTCGCCGTCGGCAGCATCCGTTCGAACACGTCGCCGCCGCCGATCACCATAATCTCATCGACGCCGCGCCGCTCGGCGTCGCGCCGGGCAAAGCTCATGGCTGCATCCAGGGTGTTGGCCAGAACGCCGCCCGGAACGACCAGGCCGAGGTCCTTGGTCAGCACGATATTGGTGCGGTCCGGCAGCGGCTTGCCGATCGATTCATAGGTCTTGCGCCCCATCACCACCGGCTTGCCGATGGTGAGGGCGCGGAAATGCTTGAGATCGGATTTCAGCCGCCACGGCAGCTGGCCGTCGCGGCCAATGACGTTGTTATCGCCGATCGCGGCAACCAGCACGATTTTCATGGGCGCGCATCCTTTGCCGCAAAAGTTTGCAAAGCCGGCCCGCTCAGCCGGCAGATTTTCCAATCGTCCATCACGGCGGCGCCGATCGATCGATAGAATGCAATCGACGGCGCATTCCAGTCCAGCACCGACCACTCGAAACGCGCCAGGCCCTGTTCGACGCAGCGACCGGCCAATTGCGTCATCAGCGCCCTGCCGAGGCCGCGCCCGCGATAAGCCGGGCGCACGAACAAATCCTCGAGATAGATGCCGTGACGGCCGCGAAAGGTCGAGAAATTCAGGAACCAGACCGCAAAACCCGCCGCCTCGCCGTTCCATTCCGCGATATCGCAGAACAGTCGCGGCTCCTTGGCAAACAGCGCTGCGGCGATCGCGTCAGGCGTCGCATCGACCGCATCCGCCAATTTTTCATATTCCGCCAGCTCGCGCACCAGATCGAAAATCAGCCCGGTGTCCTCTTCGCGCGCCGCGCGGATGGCGATGCTCATACGGCTACTTGCGCCTTGATGTGAGGATGCGGCTCGTAATTCTCGACCGTGAAGTCCTCATAGCGGAAACTGAAAATATCCTTCACCGCCGGGTTGATCCGGATCGTCGGCAGCGCCTTGGGCGCGCGCGATAGCTGCAGCTCGGCCTGTTCGATATGATTGTTATAGAGATGCACATCGCCGAAGGTGTGAATGAACTCGCCCGGCTTGAGGCCGGTTACCTGCGCCACCATCAGCGTCAGCAGCGCATAGGAAGCGATGTTGAACGGCACACCGAGGAAGACATCGGCCGAGCGCTGGTAAAGCTGGCACGACAATTTCCCGTTGGCGACATAGAACTGAAACAGGCAATGACATGGCGGCAGCGCCATCTTGTCGACGTCAGCCGGATTCCACGCGGTCACGATCAGCCGGCGCGAATCCGGATTGCGTTTGATCGCCGCGATCAGGTTAGCGATCTGGTCGATGGTCGACCCGTCCTTGGCCGGCCATGAGCGCCACTGATGGCCATACACCGGGCCGAGATCGCCGCGCTCGTCGGCCCATTCGTCCCAGATCCGCACACCGTTGTCGTTGAGATATTTGATGTTGGTGTCGCCGGCCAGAAACCACAGCAGTTCATGAACGATCGATTTGAGGTGCAGCTTCTTGGTGGTCAGCATCGGAAAGCCTTCGCCCAAGTTGAAGCGCATCTGATAGCCGAACACCGACCGCGTCCCGGTGCCGGTGCGGTCATGCTTTTCCGCGCCGTGGCGGAGAATGTGGTCCATCAGTTCGAGATATTGGCGCATCGCTAAAAACCTGATTGCCGTGCCGCATTATCGTGTTGGGGGCCGCCCCCCGACTCGGTCGACGATGAGCAAGTTTAGCGCCCCCCGCAACCGTCCGGGACCCTTATCCCCGCTACGCCACGGCCACCCCGGAAAGTGCCCCGCCGGGCATCGGTGCGGCATTAAGAAGTGGTTAATCAAGATGTTCCATGGTTAAGGGCTGGTTAAATACCGCATGATTCGGTCCTGTCGGCGTCAGCTCGCATTCCACGCTGAGAAGACATTGAAATACCTCGAAACAATTTTCGCCGACATGCCGAACCTCGCAGGCGAGCGGCCCGCGCCGGTCCCGCGCGACCGCTGCAGCGTTGATCTCGACGAGGATTTGTTCGCGCCGCTCGGCGGCGGCCGGAGCGGCGCGTTGCCCGCAGGCCTGCCGGCTACCCCCGCGCCCCGCGGCCGCGCCGCCCCTCCGGCGGTCGATCTCGACGAGCGGCCTTGGCCGACGCTGGACGTGCCTCCGAAACAAGGCCCGAGCCCGCTTGAGCGAAAGGTTGCCGAGCAGGAGCGCGAACTGGCGGTGCGCTGCACCCAGGTTGCCGATCTTTATAACCTGCAAGAGCGGCTACAGGCCGAGTTGCAGGTCGCCCACGATGAGATCGAGCGCCTTAACGCCACGTCCGCGGACATACAAGAGACGGCAACCCATCATGCCACCGCCGCCGCCGAACGGAAAAAAGCGGTAACGGCATTATATCAAGAAAATGCCGTGCTGCGCGGCAAGCTCGACAAGGCGCACGATGACGCCGCCGACCTGTCGCGGCAGATGCTCACCATCGAGACCATGTTCAACGACCGCGAAATGGTCATTACCTCCGCCCTCGAGCAAGCCGATCTGCTGAAGGCGGAATTGGCGGCGGCGGCGGACGACAAGGCGCAACTGTCGGCGGCGCTCGACGAGGCCAACCGGCGCCATCAGGACGACGCTGCACGGCACGAAACCGCGATCGAGGACCTCAACCGCAAGCTTGAATCCCTGTTCGTTGATAACGGCATCCAGCTCAAGACCCGGGACAAGCTGGCCAAACGCTGCGACGAGTTGACCAAGACCTCGGTAGCGCTCGAAAGCGAGCGACAGGAAGCCAAGAGCAGACTGGCGACGCAGAGCGAGCACACGCGGTTTCTTGAAACCGTTCTGCGTGTCGAGCGCGAGACCGCCGAAGCCAGGATCAAGGAACTGACGGAAAAGCTCGAGCACGAGCAGGTGCAGCGGGCCGCCGCCGCCGATGCTTCGGCGGCCATGCGCCGGGAAATGGCCGCGCTGCTGCGCCACTTTGCCGCGCGACGTCCGCAGCCTGAGTTGCGCGAAGCGGAAGCGCCGGCGCCGCAACAGGACGCGGCTTAAGCGACCGGTTCCGCACTGCCGCCTATCGGCGCACGCCGCCGTTAACCGTAAAAAGCCGTTAACCGTAAAAGGGGAACGGCATTTACCATTATTAACAATTCGTTAATTTAATCCCCAGGTGGCCGGGCGACTGGCCGCCCGGAAAGGCATTGGTCGATGGCCGGCCACGACCCCTACCCGCATGCGCGGGCGACCCGCGCTCGACAACAACAAGGAGCCTCCCGGTGACGGCGGGGACATTGCTCAGCGG
>JAQSCR010000078.1 GCA_029945495.1 Pseudolabrys sp.
GGCGCTTGCGCTGCTGTAGCGTACCGGGCGGGCCGCATAGCGGCGGTCTGAGCGGCTATTGGCGCGTCGCGTCGTCGCACCGCAGTCGGAGACGATGCCGTGCATGTCGCGGCCCTGCATGTAGATCATCTTGCGCGACAGGCCGCCGTGCCGCTTGATCCACCGCTTTACCGAGGTCGGATAGATATTCCACAGCGCCGCGGTCCCCATCGAACTGGTTACCGGCCGGCCGTCGGTATCCGGCATCCAGGCGGCGTGAAAGCCGAAGCGCGCACGCGAGGTGGCGCAGACGCGGGTCTTGGGAATGAGGCCGAGAAGGAGGGTGCAAGCCGACAGGCAGTTGCCGTCGACCACGACGTTCTCGCCGGACGAACGCAGCACGGCGAAGGCTTGCAGGTAATGGCCGATCTGGCCGCCGCGGTCTTCGGCGATGCGCATGGTCGCGCTGGCCGACGTCATGCCGGACGCCAGCACAGCCACGCAGAGCAATAGGCCCCGAATCCCCATACCCCCAACCCCGTTACCGTGCCCGCCGGCTTCGGCAGGCCATTTTGAACGAAGTGTAGCCCTATTGGGGAGGCAACGGAAAGGTTTGGTTAACCAAAAAGGATGGGTTAATTCACATATAAAATCAGGTACTTACTCGGACGCCGGCCGCCAGATTGATAATCTTTGCACCGGAACTGGCTGTCAGGCGCTCGCCGGCGAGAATCTCGGCGGCTTCGCGCAAGGCTTCATCGGCCAGTTTCAGGAGCTGTTCGCCGATCGCCTCGTCGAGGCTGGCGCCGGCCATTTGCCGGCACAGCCTGGCGTGCACGAGCAGGCGCTGGGCCACCTTGGAGCTTTGCGCTGGCGGCGCGGCTGGGTTAACGGGCAATCGCTGGCTATACGGCATCGTGCACGATTACCACCTGCACGTGCGTGTGCCTTGACATGTATCAACCGGCGCAGACGCTTCGTCAGCCCCACAACCCCGGTTCGGCCGGGTAGATTAGGCTGCCGGCATAGCGCAGGCCGCCTTCGCGATCCCTGGCCAGCAGCAGCGGCCCGTCGAGATCGGCAAAGCGCGCGGTCTGCGCCAGCAGCATCGCCGGCGCCATCGAAAGTGACGTCGCCACCATGCAGCCGGCCAGGATGGCGTAGCCGTCGCGCGTCGCGGCTTGCGCCATGGCGAGCGCCTCGGTCAGGCCGCCGGTCTTGTCGAGTTTGATGTTGACGGCATCGTACTGGCCGGCACGCCCGACAAGTGACGCGCGGTCATGAACGCTTTCGTCGGCGCAGACCGGGATCGGCCGGCTCATGCCGGCCAGCGCCTGGTCGCGGCCTTCCGGCAGCGGCTGCTCGACCAGCACGACGCCGGCGCTAGCGCAGGCGGCGAGATGGGCGGCGAGGTTGCCGTCGCTCCAGCCCTCATTGGCATCGACGATCAAGGTAGCTTTGGGCGCGGCGGCGCGGACGGCGGCGATGCGGGCGTTGTCGCCGCCGTTGTTGCCGTCGCCGCCGAGCTTGATCTTCAGCAGCGTGCGGCCGGACGCTTTCGCAGCGGCCTCGGCCATGATGGCCGGGGCGGCGAGCGAGATCGTAAAGGCGGTGGTCAGCGGCTTTGGTGCCGGCAGACCGGCCAATTCATGCACCGGGCGGCCGCTTTGCTTGGCCTCGAGGTCCCAGAACGCGCAATCCAGCGCATTGCGGGCGGCGCCGGGCGGCATGGCGGTTTGCAGGCCAATGCGGTCGAGACCGGCGGCGAGCGCCCCGCGCGTCGCCTCGATCGCCGCGATGACGCTGTCGACGCTTTCGCCGTAACGCACATAAGGCACGCATTCGCCGCGGCCATTCATACGGCCGTCACCCAGCTCCACGACCACGACCAGGGCCTCGGTCTTGGTGCCGCGGCTGATGGTGAACGAACCGGCGATCGGCCACCTTGCGGCCGTGACTTTAAGAGTTAGTTGAACGAATGGCGGCAAAACGCGTTGATCCCATGGGCGCCGCCGCGAAACCTTGCGGCTACGAGACTGGGGATATCCGCGTCAGGCGGCTGCGGTCAAACGCCTGACAGGCTTACATGGCATCAACAGCAGAATCGCCTGTTTTTAAGCGGTTTCCCAGCCGGAGCGGCGGAGTGGTCGGCAGCGTGAGCGACAAGGCATTGCTTGAGGATCAGGTGCAGGGCGACCGGCTGGCTCTCGCCGGGGCCGGCGCGTGGATTGCCGTCGGCGCGCATGGCCTGGAAGCCTCGATCGAGGCGTTGATCAAGAAGTACCCGACGGTCAAGAAAGTCAGCGTCGACATGGCCGGTGTCGAGCGCCTCGACACGTTTGGCGCCTGGCTGCTGGAACGGCTGGTACGCGCCTTCGCCGAGCGCGGCTGCGAAACCAACGTCACCGGCCTGAAGGACGACTACAAAGGGCTGGTCGACGAACTGCGCAATGTGAAGGTCGCGGAAGTGCCGTCGCGCACCGGCGGACAGGCGCTGACCTATGCGATCAGTTCGATCGGCGAGAACATCGTCGCGGTCGCCAGTTCGTTCGCGGCCATCGTCAACATGCTCGGCGCGCTGGTGGTGGCGTTGCTGCGGGTGGCGACACGGCCGCGCAGCCTCCGCCTCACTTCGCTGGTGCATCAACTCGACAACGTGGCCTGGCGGGCGGTGCCGATCATCCTGCTGATCACCTTTCTGATCGGCTGCATCATCGCGCAACAGGGCCTGTTTCATTTCCGCAAATTCGGCGCCGACGTCTATGTCGTCGACATGGTCGGCATTCTGGTGTTGCGCGAACTCGGCGTGCTGATCGTCTGCATCATGGTGGCCGGCCGCTCCGGCTCGGCCTACACCGCCGAACTCGGCTCGATGAAGATGCGCGAGGAGATCGACGCGCTGCAGACCATGGGCTTCGATCCGATCGAGGTGCTCGTCCTGCCGCGCGTTCTGGCGCTGATCATCGGCGTGCCGATTTTGACTTTCCTCGGTTCGATGGCGGCGCTCTACGGCGGCGGCCTGGTGTGCTGGCTCTATGGCGGCATCGATCCCGACATTTTCCTGTCGCGGCTCAAGGAAGCGATCGCGCTCAACACGTTCGAGGTCGGCATGATCAAGGCGCCGTTCATGGCGCTGGTGATCGGCACGGTGGCCAGCGTCGAAGGCATGGCGGTGAAGGGGTCCGCGGAATCGCTCGGCCGCCAGACCACCGCCTCGGTGGTGGAGTCGATCTTCCTGGTGATCGTGATGGACGGCATCTTCGCCATCTTCTTTGCCTCGATCGGGATGTAAGCGATGGCGCCGGCACCCGCATCAGGCAACGGCCAAAGAGAAGTGGTCATCGAAGCGCGCGGCATCGTCGTCGGCTTCGGCAGCCACATCGTGCTCGATCACACCGACCTCGACGTCTATCGCGGCGAAATCTTAGGATTCGTCGGCGGCTCGGGCGCCGGCAAATCCGTGCTGATGCGCACCATCATCGGCCTGATCCACAAGCGCGCCGGCACCATCAAGGTGTTCGGCGTCAATCTGGGCGAGGCGAGCGACCGCGAACGGCGCGCGGTCGAGCGGCGCTGGGGCGTGCTGTTTCAGCAGGGCGCGCTTTTCTCCTCGCTGACGGTGATGGAAAACCTGCAGTTTCCAGTGCGCGAATATCTCGATCTGTCGCAGCGCCTGCTCGACGAACTGGCGATCGCCAAGCTGGAAATGGTCGGCCTCGACGCCTCGGTGTGCAACAAGTTTCCCTCGGAACTGTCTGGCGGCATGACCAAACGCGTGGCGCTGGCCCGCGCGCTCGCGCTCGACCCGGAAATCGTGTTTCTCGACGAGCCGACCTCCGGCCTCGATCCGATCGGCGCCGGCGATTTCGACACCCTGATTGCCACCTTGCAACGGACTTTAGGCCTGACGGTTTTCATGGTAACTCACGACCTCGACAGCCTGCATACGGTCTGCGACCGCATTGCGGTCCTGGCCGAGGGCAAAGTCATCGCCGCGGGAACCATGGACACCATGTTGAAGTCCGAGCACCCGTGGCTGAAATCCTATTTCCGCGGCAAGCGGTCGCGGGCTGGCTACCAACCGCAGGGCAAGGCCGCTACCTAGTGCGTCGTCAGAAATAGATATTTAGTCGAGCCCTGTCGGGTTCGATCCTGGAGCCGGTGGATGGAAACGAGAGCGAACTATTTGCTGATCGGCGTGTTCACGCTGGCCGTCGTGGTCGGCGTGTTCGGCTTTGTCTACTGGTTCCAGAACATCGGCGGCACCGGCGAGCGCGCCTTCTACCGCATCGTCTTCGACGGCTCGGTGTCGGGACTGCGCACCGGCGCCTCGGTACTGTTCAACGGCATCCGCGTCGGCGAAGTAACCGGTCTGACGCTCGATCCGAAGCGACCGAAACAGGTGGTCGCCCGTATCTCGGTTGACAAGATGGTCGCCATCCGCCCGGACACCGAGATCGGTCTGGAATTCCAAGGCCTCACCGGCATTTCGGCGCTGTCGCTGAAAGGTGGCGATCCCGACAAAGCGCCGGTGGTCGGCGCGGCCAACGCCAAGGACGACGGCCCGCTGCTGGTCGCGCCGCCGGGCGCCACGCAGGACGTGACCGCGGCTGCGCGCGACGCGCTGCGCAAGGTGCAGGAGCTCATCGAGGACAATCAAAAGGCACTGAAGAGTGCGATCACGAATATCGACACCTTCACCACCGCGCTGGCGCGCAACTCCGAGAACGTCGACAAGACTTTGGCCAATATCCAGCAATTCACCGGC
>JAQSCR010000079.1 GCA_029945495.1 Pseudolabrys sp.
TTCATCTCAAAAATATCACCGCGGGGGAAACCGACACCCCATTCAAGATTCTGGGAGACGCCCTGATGCCGGTGAAAGACATCTTCCTCGAGGACATCACTATTACCGCGGTCTACGGCAAACCGAACCACTACGAAAATGCAGCGAATGTTCAGGAATCCGGAGTGCGCATCCTGAAGTTTGCTGCGGGAAAAAGGGGCACCAACTGACAATCAGTTCAGGTGAAACAATCCGCGCAGCCCCGCGATTATCATTCAAGTGCCCAAAATTCGTAGCTCATGAAATTCAATCGAGCCCTTTTGGCTATGCTCGCGGGCGGCCTGACCGCCGCGCTAGCTGCCCAACCGACGCACCCATCTTTAGTTCCGCCATCCGGTGCCGTCGAAGCCTGCACCATCATTCCAGTGCCGCCACCGATGGACACGGATTTGATCCAGATCACGGCGGATCGGGCGGACTGCACCTACCCGCTCGGTGCCTCGCCAACCTTTCGGATCGCGGTTGCCCTCGCGCCGTATCCGGCCGCTGGAATCCGCGTCCAGTATCGACTTGGACCCGAACAGTTCGAAGGACCTGAGCAGACCGTGGTCGTGCCCGCCAACGGCCTCGTCATTCCTGTTGGCACGCGCTTGGACCCCGGGCTGACCCGCCTCATCGTCACCGCGACCATCGCCGAAATATTCGTCAAGGCACTCGGCACTATCGCGTTTGCGCCGGGGCTCATCCGGCCCACCCAGACAGAGCCAACCGACTTCGACTCCTTTTGGGAGGCACAGAAAGCTGAACTCGCCAAGATCCCCGCCGAAACCGAGCTCACACCGCTGCCAGAACGCTCTACGTCGGAAGTGGAGGTCTTTCACTGGAGCAGCCAAAACATCGGGACCTGGAGAGGCTACAGCCGCATCTATGGCATTCTCGCTGTGCCGCGCGGTCCCGGCCCGTATCCAGCCTTGCTGGAGGTTCCTGGGGCCGGAGTGCGAAGCTACAAGGGTTCGGTAGCGCTCGCCGCTAGGGGAGTCATCACGCTTGAGATCGGCATCCACGGCATTCCCGTAAACCTTGCGCCCGATATCTATCAGCAGCTCGCTCGGGCCGCATTGGCAGAATATCCCTCCACCTCCCTCGATGATCGCAACAACTACTATTACCGGCGGGTTTACCTCGGTTGCATCCGCGCCAACGATTACCTCACCGGCCATCCAAAATGGGACAAGAAAACCCTCGTCGTTGTCGGCGGCAGCCAAGGCGGCATGCTCTCGATCATCACGGCCGGGCTCGACCCGCGCGTAACTGCGCTGGGCGCATCATTTCCGGCATTCTGCGATGTAACCGGCTACCTCCACGGCCGCGCCGGGGGCTGGCCGGGATTCTTTCGCCCGAAAAGCGACGGTAAACTCCAGGTCCTCGCTCCCGATGAGCCCCGCTTGGTCACCACATCCTTCTACGACACGGTTAATTTCGCGCGTCGACTGAAAGTGCCGGGACACTATTCATTCGGCTACAATGACGCGGTCTGTCCGCCCACGTCGGTCCTCGCCGCCTACAACATCATCTCCGCGCCCAAGGAACTCGTCATCTCTCCGGAACAAGCCCACCACCTCTCGAAGCCCCAGATGAAAAGCCTCGATGACTGGATCGACGCGCAACTTGGCGTCAAATGAGTCCGCAAATTTGCGACAACCCTCGGCTTGCAGACGCGCCCTGCCCTACAAGAATGAAAACCTTCACTGCAATCTTAGTCCTGATTCTGGCCCTCGCCACGGCGCGCGCGGAACATGAAGGTAAAATTCAAATCCTGCTTCTCGGGGACAGCACGACTGATGCGAAAATCCCCAGGAGACTTGCGCCGAATGAGCCGCAACTGGAAGATCTGATCCGCACCCTGCTCGCCGCCGAAGGTGACCTGCCCTCGGTCAATGTCATCAATTCTGGGCTCAGTGGAGAATATATCCGGCGTTTGCTCGATTCAGGCCGTTACGACAAAGAGGCGGCGAAGTTGCCCGGTCTCGACTATATCTTAGTCCGCTACGGTCTGAACGACCATGATTCTCGAGAGGCCTTTGAATTCAACTTTCAGAAGGATTACCGCGAGTTGCTGACAAGGCTGCGGAGCGACCATCCGCAGGCCACGGTCATTCTCGTGACAGTGATTCCGTTTTTAGATGAGCCTACGAGCTTTCAGATCAATTGTCTGATCCGACAGGTCGCCGATGAGGAGAAGCTCACCTTCTTCGACATTTACTCGCGTTACGCTGCCGAACTGAGGCGTGGTCCAGACATGCTGAACTACCGCCGACTTCCCGTGGCACAAATTCCCGAGAAACTCCGCGCTTTTGCAAAGCCCTATGTCATGGGAGGCAAAGATCCTACGGTCGTCGTGCTCGACAATCGACTCGACGCCCACTTCGGAAATATTCCCGATTGGTTTGCTGATCGGCACCCGAACCTCGCGGGGTATCATGTGATCGCCGACGAGACGGTTAAGCTTCTTGCGCCGCTCATCCGCGCGCAATCCGGCAAGGCGAAGAAGTGAGTCGCGAAGTGGACTCTAAAACCCGATTTTCAAAGAGGCCAGAGCCATTGCAGGCTGCCCAGAATGACATGGGCACGCCGGGCCCTAGCCGACGATCGCGAGCGGCGAGAGAGTTTTCCACAATCCGCGGGTAAAATCGGGTATGGCCACGGGCATGCTCCCGGCGGCGACCGAGTGAGCGGATAGCTCAATCAGGCAGCTCCAGGCGGCCGCATCATACACCACGCTGTCGGGAGTGAGGCCTTGCCGTAGGCAGTCCAAATGGCGCCAGTTCATCACGAAATCCATGCCCCCATGGCCTCCGCCGCGGGCCTGCTCGGAGAGTTTACTCCACAGGGGATGCGTGAACTTGCTTCGCATCAACGCCAGATCCTTCGCGTTCAGCCATTCATGAGAGCCAGTCGCCTCGAGGCCATGAAGTTTCGGGTCGTTGACCGCCAAGCGCGCCGGATAGTCGAAAAAGGTACCGCCAGTGCCCGAAAGGGCGTTGATACGGCTATAAGGCCGGGGGCTCACCACGTCATGCTGGAGCATGATCGTGCGGCCCAACTCGGTCTTGATGATCGAGGTGTTCATGTCGCCGCAGAGATATTTCTCGTCGCGATGCTTTCCGCCGTTCGGTTGGTGCACGTCCCGATATTTTGTCAGACCGATCTCCGGTGAGCTCATCGAGACCAGGAACTTGAATTGATCGCCCCGCCCGACACCCATGTATTGGGCCACTGGTCCGAGCCCGTGAGTGGGATAGAGATTGCCGTTGAGCTGCCAGTGATAATCACGGCGCCAGTCGCCTTCGGTGCCGAGCGAGAACAACATGCTGCGCAGGTCGTGAATGTAAGCGCACTCGGCGTGCGTCAGTTCACCAAAGACACCCTGCCGGACCATGTTCAGGACGAACAACGCGTTTTCACTATAACAGCAATTCTCCAGCATGACGCAGTGCCGTTGTGTGCGCTCGCTCGCGTCCACCAGTTTCCAGCAGTCATCCACCGTGATCGCCGCCGCCACCTCGAGAAAAGCGTGTTTGCCTCGCTCCATCGTGCGCAGCGACATCGGCACGTGCCACTGCCAGGGGGTGGCGACATAAACGACGTCGAGGTCACCCCGGTCAACCATCTGCTCCCAAATTGCCTCGGTTCCGCTGTAGATAGCGGGACGCTTGCCGCGCTTCTTTTCACAAAGAACGGCGGCAGCCTCTGCCCGATCGGTGCGCAAGTCACAGACCGCCACAATGTCCGTGAAGTCGATATTCAGGCAATCGGTCAGGAGTGACAGGCCGCGACTCAGGCCGATGAACCCCGCCCGGACCCGCGCCCGGGGCTCAGTGACAAGGTCGTGGACCGGTTTCTGGCCAACTGGACGCAGACGGGACGGCCCGGAGGCCGGCGCGAGTTGCTCGCCGCCCGCCTTGGTTTCAGCACTGGCATAGGCGGCGCCCGCGAAAGAAGCGCCTAGGCCAGCCAACATAGTGGACTTAAGGAAGTCGCGACGGGAGAATTTTGAAGTGCTCATATGAATTCTTTTGTGGGTTGCGTGATCTGGTCGGTCGCGGGGTCGCAGCCGGGATACGGAAGATGCCAGTTAGCAAATTTGATTGGGCCGTGAAAACTGCCGTTGCGCTTGAAAACCGGCACGCAACGACGTTGTGGTTTAGTCAGTCTTTTTGTTCTCCATCTCGTAAGCCTCGGCGAGGGCGAACAACACCAAGCCGAAACCGTGCTGGTCATTGTCCTTCTTCGGCCTGGCGTTGTAGTATTCTAGATCACGCCCAATGGACGTGCTCTGGCAGACACCGTTGAGGCCTCCTTCCGGCGTGACCCGGCTGGCAATACCCGTCAGGGCCCGGCGCAGGGTTTCCCGGAAGGTCTCGTCGAGCCAGCCACGGTTCAGGCCGCGCGCCATTGCGTAGGCAAACTGGCCGCTGCACGATGTCTCGGTGCCCCACGACAATTCCGGGTGGTCGAGGACCTGGTGCCAAAGCCCCGAGGTGTCCTGGCGTTTCTGGATGCCGGCCATATGCCGCCGGTAGATACCCAGGACCGCAGGCCGTTTCGGGTGATCCGGCGGCAACGCGGACAACAACTCCGCCTCCGCCACTGCCACCCAACCGTTCCCACGTCCCCACTTGAAGCCTTTTGGCTTCTGTTCGGTCACGAAATATGCATGGAACCAGATGCCGT
>JAQSCR010000080.1 GCA_029945495.1 Pseudolabrys sp.
CTCGATCGATGCCTCGAAAGGCATCGTCTTGGAAGCTTTCAAAGACTACAAAGTAGGTACACCGCCTAAAATCAAAAGGATTGAAATCAAGCCGATCCCTGACAGCCAATCGCAACTTGCCGAACTGATGACCGGCGGCATCGACGCCGTAGCGGCTAATTCTCGGGACATGGTGCAGGTCGCCACGTCCAACCCAAGCCTTGTGGCGACCAGCACCCATGATCTTAATTTTCTCTACATGTTGCTCGACGCGAAGGGCCGAAGCGGGGTGAAGCCGCTGCAGGATATTCGCGTGCGGCAAGCTATTTTCATGGCGCTCGACCGTGACGCGTTGCGCAAGGCGGTGGTTGCTGCGGGTAAGGACGCGGAGCAACTCAACCGAATCTGTTTCGGAATCCAGATCGGCTGCCCGGAAGGCGGCAAGCCACCGGCCTTCGATCCCGCGGCGGCCAAGAAGCTGCTTGCAGATGCCGGCTATGCTAACGGCTTCAAGGTTGAGATCACCGCTTTCGATGCGGTGCGCAAAGCCGCCGAGGCCATCGCCGGCTATCTTCGCGCCATCGGCATCGAAGCCTCCGTCGATAGTCAGACGATGGCGGGCTACCGCCAGAAGCAGTCGGGCGGAAAAATTCAAATCCTCGTGCATAGCTACTCGCATGGCGGCTTGCCCGATGCCGGCTACGCGTTGGATTTCTTCTATGGAGCGGCTGACCTCGACTATGCCGGAGACGCTAAACTCAAGGAGTTCTCAGTGCAGGCCAACTCAGCGACTGATCTGGCGTTGCGGCAAGCTGCAATGAAGAGTGCCTACGACCGCATTGAGAGCGAGTCCTACATCATGCCCATCTCGGCCAACCCGACCGTGTTCATCCACACGAAGGACGTGGAATTGGACATGACCGACAAAGCAGGGATGCTGAACCCCTTCGGGGCGTCGCCAGCGACGTTCCGTTTCGCGCGCTAGACCTTTTATGCAGCGGTGGCAACCTGCGCTCTGTTGAGGGCAGGTTGCTACCTGGCGAACTATGAAAGCACCAAGTTCGAGCTCGTCGGTTGCCAGTGAGGCAGAGCGATCGGTTCTCCGTGAAGTGGAAATCCCATCAAGCATGCGGCACAGCCGTACGTTAGCGCCGCAGGCCAGTCCCGGGATTTTTCCGGATTAGATCCCATCATGCGAGGCATAGCCCTCGATCACACGTTAGGCGAAACAATGAACGTTGCCAGAAAGAATATCGAACGTGCGGATACGGCGGTCATCGCGGGTCTAGCGGAAATGGGAGTTTCCACCTGCCACGAAGCGCTCGGGCGTACTGGCCTGATGAGCGCAAGGATGCGCCCGATATTTCGCGGTACCCGGCTGGCGGCCAGCGCGATTACCGTGCTGGTTCCGCCCGCCGACAACTGGATGATTCATGTTGCAATCGAGATGTTAAGAGAGGGCGATATCTTGGTTGTCGCGCCATATTCTCCATCGGATGCCGGCTATTTTGGCGATCTGCTTGCGACTTCAGTACGCGCCCATGGCGGTATCGGTCTCGTCATTGATGGCGGCGTGCGTGACATTGCCGATCTCACGGACATCGGATTTCCGGTCTGGTCAACGTCGATCTGTGCGCAAGGTACGGTCAAGGAAACGCTCGGTCAGGTCAATGCGCCGCTGACCTGTGCCGGTGTGCTGGTCAATCCTGGAGACATTATCGTCGCCGATGACGATGGCGTCGCGGTGGTCCCGCGAGAGCGAGCTTCCGATACGTTGGAAAGGGCGCGCATGCGTACCGCGGAAGAGAAGCAGAAGCGTGAGCAACTCGCTGCCGGCGCATCGAGCCTCGATCTGTATGGCCTGCGCGAGCGGCTCGCAGCCAAGGGTCTCAGATATGAGTAGCCGATTGCCAGACCTGTCCTTGCCTGGCGGGCAAAGTCGGCAAGGTACCTTCCTGCGTCCACAGAGCACATAAAAAGCGGAGATATAGAATGCGAACTCAGGTCGGAATCATTGGCGCCGGGCCGGCGGGCCTTCTGCTCGCGCGCATTCTTCAGGTTCACGGCATCGAATCCGTGGTGCTCGAAGGTCGCAGCCGCGACCATGTCCTGGCGCGTATCCGGGCCGGGGTGCTGGAGCAAGGCACGGTCGATACACTGAATGAATATGGCGTCGGCGAGCGGCTGATGCACGAGGGTATTCCCCATGCCGAGATGCAACTGCGCTGGGCCGGCCGTCGGCATGCCTTGCCGCTCGTTGACGAAACGAACCGGCGAATGACGACCTATGGTCAAGCGAAAGTAGTCCAAGACCTGATCGACCTGCGCGAAGCCGATCACTTGCCGCTGTTGTTCGACGCGCCAGTAGAAAGTCTTGAGGATGTCAACAGCGACCGGCCGCGCATCCGCTTCGCCCATGACGGCCAGCAGCGGACGTTGGAATGCGACTTCATCGCGGGTTGCGACGGCTTTCATGGCGTCAGCCGGCAGTATATTCCCGACGCTGAGGAAAAGTCGGCCCTGCGTGAGTATCCATATGGCTGGTTCGGGGTGCTGGTGGAGGCTGCCCCGAATCCGGAAATCCGCGGCTTTGCGCACACCACGCGGGGGGCGGCGGTATGTTCCGCGCGGTCCAAGACAATCGGCCGACTATATCTTCAAGTTGACCCGAACGAGAATCTGGATGCTTGGAGCGATGACGATATCTGGAACGAGCTCGATCTGCGCATGCAGGACGGCTCAAACAACCGGCTGAATCGCGGTCGAATCCTGCAGCGCGACTTCGCCCGCCTGCGGGCTTTCGTCTGTGAATCAATGCGCTTCGGCAGACTTTGCATTGCCGGCGATGCGGCCCATATCGTGCCGCCGAGCGGCGCCAAAGGCCTGAATCTCGCGGTCGGCGACGTGCGGGTGCTGGCGGAGGCGTTGCGTCGCTTCCTGACCAAGGGCGACACGGATCTGATCGACCGCTATTCGGAAATTTGCCTGCGTCGGATCTGGCACTCCGTGCATTGGTCGTGCCTGCTGACAGACGCGATCCATATGGCTCCTGGCCAGAGCCGGTTCGATACGCAGATGCAGTACGAAGCGCTCCAGCACTGGGTCTATACGGAGATTGGTCGAAAGCACTTTGTCAGTTCTATGTTGGGCCTGCCATACGAGGTTTAACGGCATGTCTTCTACCTACAGACGTCAAGGTCGATTGCTGGCGGTACGCCAATAGGCGTTCGTCCCGGATGGTTTTTCACCCGCACCTTCTGCCGTTGCAGGGCATCTTCAATCGTTATCGGAGCTTCATGAAATGACAATTGCCAAAATCCTCGTTGTCGGCGCGGGACTTGGTGGACTTACTGCGGCATCGTGCCTGCTCAAGGCCAGGTTTGACGTCGAGGTCTATGAGCAGGCGCCGGTCCTCTCGGAGGTCGGTGCTGGCATCCAGGTCAGCGCAAATGCGATGCACGTGCTCGACGACCTGGGGCTGCGCGATGCAATCATGGCGGTCGGTGTGCGCCCCGCCGCCTACGTGTTCCGGCTGCACGATACGGGCGAAGAACTGCAGCGCTTTCCACTTGCCAGCGAGCACGAACGCTTGCACGGCCAACCCTATAACCAACTGCACCGGGCGGACCTGCACGATATTTTGGCGGCCAAGGCGCGATCGCTGAAGCCCGATGTCGTCGCTCTCAACAAGCGCGCGGTCGGCTTCACCGAGCATGAGACCGGTGTCGAGTTGCATTTTTCGGACGGTAGCAGCGCAAAAGGCGATCTGCTCGTCGGCGCCGATGGTCTGAAATCGATTGTGCGGGCAAAAATAGTCGGTGACTTGCCGGCAACGTACACCGGCGATGGCGCATGGCGCCTCACTGTGCCGACCGACCGGGTGCGATCGCCGCATCTTGAGACGGTGATGTCGGTGTTCATGGGACCGGGTGGGCACTGCGTTTGCTACTACCTGCGCGGCGGCACTCTCTTGAACTTTGTCGGATGTCTTGAAACGGCCGAGGTCTCAGAGGAATCCTGGACGAAGAAATTCCCGTGGGAGCAGCTCAAGACAGACCTCGAAGGCTGGCATCCTGCGATCCAAGCCATCGTAGATGCCGCAGACCGCGACCAATGCTACCGATGGTCGCTTCACAACCGTCCTCCGATTCGCAACTGGAGTACGAGGCGCACCACGATTCTGGGCGACGCGGCCCACCCAACTTTGCCTTATCTCGCCCAGGGCGCGGCGATGGCGATCGAAGATGCTGCAATTCTGACGCGCTCGCTATTGTTGGCTCCGTCGGCTTCCGAAGCCTTGCAGCTCTACCAGCGCAATCGCGTCGACCGCACCGCACGTGTCGTCGAGCAGTCGTCGGCCAATCGGCGGCTGTTTCATCTGCCTTCGGTCGCAGAGATGCGCGCTGCTTTTGCCAATCGAAGCGAGGGTACGGATCGAAATGGGTGGCTCTACTCCTACAATCCGTTAACAGTGAGTCTCGGGTGAACGCGTCTGGTCGAACAGCTTCGGCGCCCAGCGCACCCAGGACGCAACGGACTCGACATTGCGGGCCGCCTCGACGGCCTGGGGCGGGGCGATTGGCCTTGACCACAGGGTGCGGCCGGAATGGCTGGTCGGTGCCTTCGTCGGCGGCGGCGCCGGTGGCTGTGAATCGGCGCGGGGGTCAGCCACTCTAGGCAATTGCAGTAACGCTCTAAATACGAGAGGGAAAGCGCAATCCGGGTGGGGGG
>JAQSCR010000081.1 GCA_029945495.1 Pseudolabrys sp.
ACCAGGCCGTCGTCATCCATGTAATGCGGGTTCATGTGCAGATAGCGGAAGCGCACGAATTCGTTCGGCGTGTTGATGACGATGTAGGCGCCGAGATTGCCGGGCAGGCGCCAGATCAAGCCGTCGCGCACCGCGGCGATGGAGTGCTGATAGGGCAGGCAGCGATCGGCGCCTTCGTTGTTCAGCACGCAATTGCCCGGCCGCATGTCCTGGCCCTGATGGCCGTAGCCACCCGGGCACTGGCCGACCAGGAAGTCGCGCAACTCGCAGAAATTATCGCGCCACGGATAGGTGAAGTTGACCGCCGCCGCTTCGTTGAACACCAGCGGAAGGCCGTTGACCTTGCAGTTATATTGGCCGTCCTTGCGGCCGAGCCGTCCGTTGTGGCCGCTGTGGTAGCAGTCGCCCCAGGGCATGAACGATTGCGACTTCACATAGGCCGGCGCATTGGCGATCGGGAAGCGCATCTCGGCATAGACGTGATAGTCGGCGCGGCCGGGCATTTTTTTCCAGCCGGAATCCGGAATGAGGTCGCCGGGGCCGTAATAGGTAAAGTCGGACTTGGCGGTCGGCTGCGTCAAATCGAGGTGCGGCGGGGAAATAGTCTGTGGCGTGCCGCCGGCGGTGCGCAGCATCTGCAGGAATTTCACTGCGACCGGATCGACTTCCCGGCACGATGGATATTTCGACGACGGCCGGCGGTCATAGCACTGGATCGAGACGATATACGGCACGCCGAAGCGTTCGAACACGTAGCGCACATGGGCTTCGTGCAGGACGCGGCGGATGCCGTGGAAGGCGTCTTGCAATTCCTTGGCCGGGAAATATTCGGCATGGTCGGGGCCATCGAGATCGTAGGTGAAGGCGGCGCCGGTGATCTCGATCTCGATCGGCTTCTTTTTATACTGAAACTTGAAGCCGCCGTCGCCCTGATTCAGGATGAACGTGCCGGTATAGCCGGCCGGTCCCGGCAGGAAATATTTTGTCGGATGGAACGGGCCGAAATATTTGTCGGCGCTCTGTGCTTCCGGTTTGCCGGCGGCAGAATCGGCGCGGAAAGCGTCGATGTCGATCGGCAGCAGCACCGGCACGGTGCTTTTGGCCGTGCCCGGAAAGCGCTTCTCGGTCTGCGCATTGATGCGGGAAAATTCCGCCGCCGGCTGATCGCTGCCGTGGCCGGCGACAGACGCCGCCGCCGCCGCCCAGTCGATCTGGCTTATCGTGACGCGGGGAGCTTCGATTTCAGCGGCGGCGGCGCTGCCGGCGATCAGCAACGCCGCGCTCATCATGACCGGAAATCTCAATGCATCCCCCAATGCACGCCTCATCACACCAGATTCTTGTGCGTGTGCGTCAATCCTTGGCGCGTTCGCTGTAGGAGCCGTCTTCGGTCATGATGACGACGCGGGTGCCGACGGTGATGTGGGTTGGCACCATGGTGCGCACGCCGTTCGATAGGATCGCCGGCTTGAACGAGCCCGACGCGGTCTGGCCCTTCATGGCCGGTTCGGTCTCGGTGATTTCGAGCGTCACTTTCGCCGGGATTTCGATCGAGATTGCGTTGCCTTCAAACATCGACAGTTGGACCTTCATGCCTTCCTGCATGTAGGGCGCGGCATCGCCGACGACGTCAGCCTGGATCTGGACCTGGTCGTAGGTGACGTCGTTCATGAAGTGGAAGCCGTCGGCGTCCTGGTAAAGGTAGGAATATTCCACTTCCTCGACATGGGCGCGCTCGACCGGGTCGGTCGTCTTGTAGCGCATCTGGGTCTTCACGCCGTCGGAAATCCGGCGCATATCGATCTGCGTGGTCGGCGTGCCTTTGCCGGGATGGAAGCTTTCCGCATGCAGGACGACGCAGAGCTTGCCGTCGAGATCGACGATATTGCCCTTACGGATTTGGCTGGCGATGACCTTCACGATAGCAATCCTCAAATGTTTGGCAGGCCGATATTTGGCAGACCTTGCGGGCAAGGCCGGTTTCGGGCCGCACCATAGCGATCCTGACGGGGTATGCCAGTCTTTCCCTTGGCTGGGTGGATTGGGCTAAATGGCCGGAAAACGCCCGCCTTTCTGGCTGCCCGGCCGCCATGCCGCCCGCAGACCCTACCTTCTGGCACGGGGGCGAATCGCGGCCGCCTTGCGGGCTTGGTTCGCGCAGGCCGGTTTCCTCGAGGTCGAGACTGCCACCTTGCAGGTTTCGCCCGGCAATGAGACCCATCTGCATGCCTTCGCCACGGGGCTGATCGGGCCGGATACCGTCCGGCACGAGCTGTATCTGCGCACCTCCCCGGAGTTCGCCTGCAAGAAGCTGCTGGCGGCCGGCGAGACCCGCATCTTCGATTTCGCCCGGGTCTTCCGCAACCGCGAGCGCGGCGCGCTGCATCACCCCGAGTTCACGATGCTGGAATGGTATCGGGCAAACGAGAGCTATGAGAGCCTGATGGACGATTGCGCGGCGCTCATTGCCGAGGCGGCGCGCGCCGCAGGCAGTACGCAGTTTGCCTTCCGCGGCCGGACCATCGACCCCTTTGCCGCGCCGGAACGGCTGACCGTGGCGGACGCCTTCGCTCGCCATGCCGGCGTCGATCTGCTGGCGACGGTCGAGGGTGGCAAGGGCGACCGCGCGGCGTTGGCGCGCGGTGCCGCCAAAGCCGCCGTCGCCATCGCCGACGACGACACATGGGGCGATATCTTCAGCCGCATCCTGGCCGAGCGGGTCGAGCCGCATCTCGGCAATGGCCGCGCCACCCTATTATATGAGTACCCGCTGCCGCAGGCGGCTCTGGCGAGAACCAAACCGGGGAGCGACAAGGTGGCCGAGCGTTTCGAGCTTTATGCCTGTGGCGTCGAACTCGGCAATGCCTTCGGCGAGTTGACCGATGTCGCCGAGCAGCGCGCGCGTTTCGCGGTGGCGATGGATGAGAAAGCGCGCATTCACGGCGAGCGCTATCCGCTGGACGAGGATTTCCTCGACGCGCTCGCGCAAATGCCGCAGGCATCCGGCATTGCGCTCGGCTTCGACCGGCTGGTGATGCTGGCGAGCGGCGCCGAACGCATCGACCAGGTGATCTGGACGCCGGTGGTGGAATTGTGAGTTCAACAAACGGAAAGGAACGAGGTATGCCGGCATCGCGCACGCTTCGCTCGGCCGCGCAATTGATCGAACACGGTCTGGCGCCGCCCGAGCAACTGGCCGCGCTCGACGCGGTCGCGCGGCGTTACGCGGTGGCGTTGCCGCCGGCCTTGGCGGCTTTGATCGACCAGCACGATCCAAATGACCCGATCGCGCGCCAGTTCGTCCCCGCCGCCGCCGAACTCGACACGCGTCCCGAGGAACTCTCCGATCCAATCGGCGACGACGCTCATTCGCCGGTCGCGGGCATCGTGCATCGTTACCCGGACCGCGTCTTGCTCAAGCTGACGCATGTCTGCGCGGTCTATTGCCGCTTCTGCTTCCGCCGCGAAATGGTCGGTCCCGACAAGCCGAACGTGCTGTCGCCCGAAGCGCTGGCCGCGGCGCTCGATTACGTCCGGACGCATCAGGACATCTGGGAAGTCATCCTGACCGGCGGCGATCCTCTGGTGCTGTCGGCCCGCCGCTTGCGCGAGACGATGAAGGCGCTGGAAGCAATCGACCACGTCAAGGTCGTGCGCATCCATACCCGCGTGCCGATCGCCGATCCGGCGCGGATCACGCCGGAACTGGTGCGGGCGATCAAGATCAAGGGCAAGGCGACCTATGTCGCGCTGCACGTCAATCACGCGCGCGAATTGTCGCTCGAAGCGCGCGGCGCCATCGCCCGCATGGCGGATGCCGGCATCCCGCTATTGGCGCAAACGGTGCTGCTGGCCGGCGTCAACGACAATGCCGAGACGCTTGGTTGTTTGATGCGTTGCTTGGTCGAATGCCGGATCAAGCCATATTACCTGCACCATGGCGATCTGGCGCCGGGCACTTCGCATCTGCGCACCGACATCGCGACCGGACAGGCCTTAATGCGCGAGATTCATGGCCGATGGTCAGGTCTTTGCCAGCCGACTTACGTCCTCGACATCCCCGGTGGTCACGGCAAATCGCCGATCGGGCCCAATTATCTTGAATCGAAGGACGAGGCCTATTCGGTCGAGGATTTCAACGGAAGACGGCACGCCTATCCGCCGCGGGCGTAGCGCGCCGTCGCGTCAGTGACGGATGGCAACGAGGTCGAGCACAGCGGCCGCGACCGCCAGACCGGCGAATCCGATGAACACCACGGCAATGATGGCGTTCCAGACGAACGACACATCTCGCCGCAAGGCGGCGACGACATTCTTGCTATTCATCATCATGACCTGGCGCTCCTAAAAAGAGCTCGGGGGCAGGGCAATTTGAATCTATCGCTGAACACTAAGCCGGCCAATAATTTCTACGTTAAATTATGCGTGATATCCGGCGTTTCCGGGCATGCCTGCCATGATGGAAAAGCAAGAAAACCATACGCTGGCGTGACTGCTGGGAATGGCGCGCCCTAGGGGATTCGAACCCCTGTTACCGCCGTGAAAGAGACGCTAAGACGTCTTTCCTCGTATGTGCTTGTATTCAAAACTCTATATAACATAGGATAAATGGTCACATCTGGCGACTCTTGTTTGTGGTCGTTTTTCCTCGTATATCGGACCCATATTAGACCCAACTATCCGGCGGGGTTTTCGATGAGCACCGC
>JAQSCR010000082.1:0-458 GCA_029945495.1 Pseudolabrys sp.
ATCATCTGCGGGCTGGTCATCTACCCGGCATTTTATTCGATCTATCTGTCGATGCTGAACAAGGCGCAGACGAAATTCATCGGCCTCGGCAATTTCACCTTCCTGATGTCGCGCGACACGTTCTGGATGGTCGTCAGGCAATCGGCGATCTTCGCGCTGTCGGCCGTCTTCTTTAAGGCGCTGATCGGCCTGATCACCGCGCATCTCGTCAACAATCTGCCGGTCAAGGGCCAGCGCAAATGGCGCGGCATGCTGCTGGTGCCGTGGGTCATCCCGTTGGCGCTGTCGACGCTCGGCTGGTGGTGGCTGTTCGACCCGACCAATTCAGCGTTCAATTACACGCTCAAGAGCCTTGGCTTCGACTGGATCCCCTGGCTGAGCGATCCCTATTGGGCGCGGTTCTCGGTCATTCTGGTCAACGTCTGGTACGGCGCGCCGTTCTTCCTCATCATGTATCT
>JAQSCR010000082.1:468-4703 GCA_029945495.1 Pseudolabrys sp.
GGCCGCGGCCATCGACGGCGCCTCGGCCTGGCAAAAGTTCATCCACATCACCCTACCGATGATGCACAACATCATCGCCATCACGGTGCTGTTCTCGCTGATCGTCACGTTCGCCAATTTCGACGTCGTGCAGATCATGACGGGGGGCGGCCCGCGCAACATGACGCATATGTTCGCGACCTACTCGTTCCTGCTTGGCATCCGCTCGGGCGACCTGCCGCTCGGCGCCGCGACCTCGCTGTTCATGTTTCCGATCCTGGCGATTGCCGCCGTCTTCATTCTGCGCGGTGTGCGCAAGCGCGGGAGAGAAATCGGATGAGCACGACAGCGATCCCGGCCCCGGCCGCCAATCGAATCGGCATCGGCGCCAGCCTGAAGCGGAACCGGCGCTGGGCGCTGATCGCGTCCTATTTCTTTCTGACCCTATTCGCGATCTTCTTCCTGATGCCGCCCTATTACATGGTGGTGACGGCATTGAAGAGCGACGCCGAGATGGCGCGCCTGTCGACCAATCCGTGGTTCATCTTCGACGGTGTGACGCTCGATCAGTTCCGGATTCTGCTGACGCAGACCGACTTCCTGATCTTCTTCAAGAACACCATCATCGTGACCGTCTGCGTGGTGATCATCACCATGGTGGTGAGCGTGCTGGCGGCGTTCTCGCTCGGCCGCATGAAGTTCTGGGGCTCGGGGATTCTGGCGACCGGCATTTTCCTTACCTATCTGGTGCCCGACACGCTGCTGTTCCTGCCGCTGTTCCAGATCGTCAAGTCCATAGGGCTACTCAATTCCTATTGGGGAATGGTGGTGGTCTATCCGACCCTGACGGTGCCATTCTGCACCTGGATCATGATCGGCTACTTCCAGTCGATCCCGAAGGAGCTTGACGAAGCGGCGCTGATCGACGGCGCCGGCCACATGCAGATGCTGTTTCGGATTTTCATTCCGGTCGCGCTGCCCGGCATCATCGCCGCGATGATCTTCGCCTTCACTGTGTCCTGGGCGGCCTTCGTCTATCCGATGGCATTTCTCTATTCATCGGATCAGCAGGTGCTCACCGTCGGCACCGTGACCAGCCTGATCCGCGGCGACGTCTACAAGTGGGGCATGCTGATGGCCGGCGCCCTGCTCGCCGCCGCGCCGCCGCTGGTGATCTATGCGTTCTTGATGGACTACTACATCGCCGGTCTCACGGCCGGGGCGACCAAAGGCTAAGTCAAAATCACAAAAAAAGATGGCGTGGGGACTTAAGAGAGGGATTTCGGTATGGCTGACGTGACATTGCGCAATGTGGTGAAAAAATACGACGACGTCGTGGCTGTCGCCAGCATCAATCTTGACATCCCCAATCATGAATTCGTCGTGCTGGTCGGACCGTCAGGCTGCGGCAAAAGCACGACCTTGCGCATGATCGCAGGCCTGGAAGAAATCACCGACGGCGAAATCTCGATCGGCGGCGCGGTGGTCAACGACCTGCCGCCCAAGGATCGCGACATCGCGATGGTGTTCCAGAACTATGCGCTCTATCCGCATATGACGGTCGCCGAGAACATGTCGTTCGGCCTCAAGCTGCGCAAGTTTCCCAAAGCCGAGATCAAGACGCGCGTCGACAACGCCGCCCGCATTCTCGACATCACCGAACTTCTCGGCCGGCGGCCGAAGCAGCTTTCCGGCGGCCAGCGCCAGCGTGTCGCAATGGGACGCGCCATCGTGCGCAATCCGAAGGTGTTCCTGTTCGACGAGCCGTTGTCCAATCTCGATGCCAAGCTGCGCGTCCAGATGCGCACCGAGATCAAGCGCGTGCATCAGAAGGTCAAAACGACCACCGTTTACGTCACCCACGATCAGGTCGAGGCCATGACCCTGGCCGACCGCGTTGTCGTGATGAATGCCGGCAAGATCGAGCAGATCGGCACGCCGAACGACCTCTATCATCATCCGGCGACGCGCTTCGTCGCCGGCTTCATCGGCTCGCCGGCGATGAATTTCGTGCCAGCCCGGCTGGAAGGCAATGGCGCCGGCCTGCGCATACGCCTGTCGGACAAGCTCGTGTTCAACGTGCCGGAGAGCCGCGCCGCGCGCTACAGCCCGCACGTCGGCAAAGACCTCATCTTCGGCCTGCGCCCCGAGCACATCACCGAGACGCGCGGCAGCGAAAACGGCGTTGGTCAGGAATTTCCCGCCCTCCTCGATGTGGTCGAGCCGATGGGCATGGAGACCATGGTCTATTTCCGGGTGGACGGTACCGAAATCTGCGGCCGGGTCGAACCGAACGCGGCCAAGGACTCCGGCGAGACCATGCAACTGCGCGCCAACCTCGATCAAATGCACCTGATCGATGCCGCCAGCGGTGTTGTTTTGTAGGCGCGGCGGCCTGCGCATTATTTTTCCCGGCTAATTGCGACTTAGACGCAACAGCGATCATTGTGGTCGAAATCGTGCCCCGATTGGGCTACACCCCGGTTTGATCCAGGGGTCCGCATGCAGCACGAAAAAGAACAAGTCGCACTCACGTCGATCGCGGCCTCGGCCGCGCTGACGTTCGCCAAGGGCATTGTCGGCTTTTCCACCGGCTCGCTGGCGATCCTGTCGGAAGCCGGCCACTCGCTGATCGACCTCGGCGCCACGATCATGACCTATGCCGCCGTGCGCGTCTCCGGCAAACCCGCCGACGAGGAGCACCATTACGGCCACGGCAAGGTCGAAAGCGTGTCGGCGCTGGGTGAGACCGCGCTGCTGTTTCTTCTGTCCGGCATCGTGATCTGGGAAGCGGTGAAGCGTTTGGTCGAGCACGAACCGCACATCGTCGTCGCCACCAACTGGGCCTTCATCGTCATGGCGACATCGGTCGTCATCGATTTCTTCCGCGCCCGCGCCTTGACGCGCGTCGCCAAGGCGACGCACAGCCAGGCGCTCGAGGCCGATGCCCTGCACTTCTCGTCCGACCTGTGGTCCTCGCTGGCGGTGATCGGCGGACTGATCGGCGTCAGCTTCGGCATCTGGTGGGCGGATTCCGTCGCCGCGCTGGCGGTCGCGTTGCTGGTCTGCGTCGCCGGCTGGCGGCTGGGACGCCGCACGATCGAGACATTGACCGACACCGCGCCAGCCGGAGCAGTCGCCAATATCACCGACGTCGTCGAGAAGGTCGCCGGCGTGGTCGCCGTCGAGGACGTGCGCGCGCGCAGCGTCGGCGACAAGACCTTTATCGACCTGACCGTCGCTGTCAGCCGCACCCTGCCGCTCGATCGCGTCAGCGCCATCAAAGGCGAGGTGGCGAGCGCGCTCAGCCGCGAGATACCCGGCGCCGAGTCGATCGTCACCACCGACCCGGTCGCGCTCGACAGCGAAACCGTGCTCGACCGCGTCATGGTGATCGCGCGCAACCGGGCGCTGGCCGTGCATCACGTTACGGTTCATACCATCCAGGACAGGCTGGCCATTGCGCTCGATCTGGAAGTGGACGGCAAGCTTTCGCTCGCGGCGGCGCACGCAATGGCGGACGGCCTGGAAGGAGCGATCGCCGGCGAACTCGGAACCGATGTCGAAGTCGAGACCCACATCGAGCCGCTGCAGCCGGTGGACGCGTCCGGGCGCGAGGCGCCACCCGAGCGGGTGCTCGCGGTGCAGACGGTGCTGGCCGAACTGGCGACGCAGGATCGCGCCTTGCGCAACATTCACGAGGTGCGCGTGCGCGAAACCGACGATGGCGAGATCGTCAATTTCCATTGCCATGTCGACCCGGACATGAGCGTGCAAACGGTGCATGAGAAGGTCGACGCGCTGGAGCGCGCCTTGAAACTGCACTCCTCGCTGATCAAGCGCGTGATCGGCCACGCCGAACCGATCCGCTAGCGGATCGGGCATGCAAAAGCCGAGGCGCTAGGATTTCGCCCTGCCCGCCTTCCAATTCCAGCTGAAAAACCATAGATCATGGCCATGCGCACAGACATCGCCCAGCCCATCCGCCTCAAAGATTATCGCCCGCCGGACTGGCTGGTGGACAAGGTCGATCTCGACGTCAGCCTGTATCCAACCAAGGCCACGGTCCGCGCGACCCTCGCGCTCAAGCCCAATCCGCAAAGCACCGCTGCGCCTCTTGTACTCGACGGCGACGGCCTGACCTTGATCTCGCTCAAGCTGAATGGCGTTGCCCTGCCGGCCGACAGCTACGTTGCCGGGCCGGACAGCCTGACCATTCCGCAGCCACCGAACGGGCCGTTCACGCTCGAGATCGA
>JAQSCR010000083.1:0-2359 GCA_029945495.1 Pseudolabrys sp.
ACGCTCAACAGACGCAAAAGCGTATCGCGCTAGTGATTGGCAACGGCGCTTATCAAGCCGAGGCCTTGCCGACATCTGCGAATGATGCGGGCTTGATCGCACAAACACTTCAGGCCGCGGGCTTTGATGTCGTCGGCGCCCGTGATCTCGATCAAGATACATTGCGCCGCACATTTCGTGATTTCTTGGACAAGGCGTCGGCTTCGGGACCTGACACTGTCGCGTTTGTCTACCTGAGCGGCTACGGCGTGCAGCTAGAGGGTGAAAACTACTTTGTGCCGGTCGATGCAAAGATTGTGCGCGATACGGACGTCCCTGTCGAGGCGTTGCGAATGTCCGATTACACCCGTCCGCTTGCTGCACTCAAATTAAAGGCGAACATTATTGTTCTCGATGCCGCGCGCGCGAACCCCTTTGCAAAATCCGGCCAGCCGCTTGCTAGCGGGTTAACGCTGACGGAACCGAGCGAGAAAATGTTGGTCGCTTTCAATGCGGCGCCCGGCACGGTGGCGCCGCAGGAAAAAGGACCATACAGCGCCTATGCTCAGGCCCTTGCCGAAATGATCCGCACTGGCGGATTACCGGTCGGACAAGTGTTCGACCAGGTTCGTCTGCGCGTCAACGAGGTGACCAAAGGAGGTGAGGTGCCGTGGAATGCCTCTAAAATTGATGCGCCATTTGTCTTTTTCGATCGTGGTCCGGATGCACCTCCGCCCCCGCTCTCTAACGATCAGGTATCCTCGATCCGCTCGAAGCCTATTCGCGACTTCGACGCCCAGGATGCGTATGTCGCGGCTTTGGAGCGAGATACGCTTCAGGGCTACCTGGATTTTCTAGCAGCGTATCCTCGCGACCCTATGACTTCGCGTGTTCGCGCCATCGTCGCCGCTCGCCGAGAGGCTATTACTTGGAGGCGCACGCATAACGTCGATACGCCACAGGCCTACTGGTCTTACCTGCGCAGGTATCCGCGTGGTCCGCATGTCGCCGACGCCCGACGTCGTCTAGCCTATCTGTCCGCCGCATTTGATCCGCCGCCGTCTTTCGCTGTCATCACTTATGATGTTCTGCCGCCGCTGGAAGACGAAGTGGTTTATTTCCGCCGGCCTGTGCTGGTCTTTGATGATCCGGACTACGGGTTCATTCCGCCGCCGCCGCCGCCGGTATTTTTCCTGGCGCCGCCGCCGCCAGAATTCGTAATCCTGGCGCCGCCGCCGCCGGCATACGGCATTTACGTATTGCCGGTTCCCGACTTCGTTCCAGTCCCGGCATATTACAATCCTCCGGCCTATGTGGCGCCGCCGCCGCAGAACATAATCTATAATAATATTCACAACACGGTGGTCATCAACAACACGTCCAACACCGTCACCATCACCAACCCGAGCGGCCAGGCGCAAACGGTCACACCGGCTCAGGCTCTCGCGCCTCAAAACGCTCTCTCGACAAACCAACCGGCGTCCGCTGTCACTCCGGCAACGACACCGGGCGGCCAGGCCACACCATCTCGAACTCCGGCTGTGTCGCTGGGCGCAGCAGCGGTAGTGGGAGCAGCCGCTGGCGCCGCCCTCCTTGCACCTTCGTTGCCTCCTTCAGTTGCCAAGAAAGCGACTTTGATCCAAACACAAAATTCTCAGGCAAAGCCTGCCGCGAAAGGTTCCGCAGGAGCGCCAACTCCGGGCGCGACTTCGTTGTCTCCCGCGCAGCAACCAGCAGCGTCGCAGTCAGGACAACCGGGGAAGCCACTGCAAGGCGGCAAACCTGCGGCACAATCTCTGCCCGGATCTGGCGGCCAGCCGCTGCCGCAGATCAATGGCAAAACCTCTGTTCCGGGCGGAGCACAGTCCCCTCAAACTCAGACACCCGCAACTGCGCAATCCGCACCGCTGGCGAAACCGGCTCAGCCTGACAACAAGCCCGCGGCGCAATCTCTGCCGGGAGGGGCCGGCGGCCAGCCGCTGCCGCAAATCAACCGGAAGCCTGCTGCTCAGAGTCAAGCTCAGCCGCCACAAAGCAAATCGGCTCAGCCGGCAAGCCCGACCGTGCAACCCGCAAAGCCAAGCCAGCCGAGCGCCAGAAAATTGCCGACAGCGCCGCCCGCTGTGAAGCCTAGTATGCCGTCGCATCCCGCTGTGCAGACTGCTTCACCGCCGGCAGCAAGCCGGGGTCCGCTACCTACAGCCGCGCGGCCTGTCGCGGCGCCAGTTGCTGCGCGTCCAGCACCACCGCCACCCCGAGCCGTCCCACCCGCGCCGTCGCCGGCAGCAGTAGCGCGGCCGGCTCCGCAACCGGCGGCCACTCGCGCTCCTCGCCCGGTTGCCCGGCCTGCTCCGCCGCCGCCAGTTGCTGCGCGTCCTGC
>JAQSCR010000083.1:2459-4700 GCA_029945495.1 Pseudolabrys sp.
CTCCTCGCCCGGTTGCCCGGCCTGCTCCGCCGCCGCCAGTTGCTGCGCGTCCTGCCCCGTCGCCAGCTGCACGCCCGGCAAGGCCGCCAGCAGCGGTGGCGAAGCCGAAACCGTGCGTGCTACCCAATGGACAGGCGTGCCCCGAAAAGAAGTGAGCAGGTCTGTTACGGAACCATAAGTCGTTTATTCGCCATAAATATTTCTGAGCTTAGGATGCCTGCTGTTATCGAGGTGAACCATGAAAAAGCTCGCCATTGCGCTCGTAATCGTAACCACGGCAATTTCTGCGATTGCGGTCCCTAACGCTCGGGCAGAAAATGGCCAAGTCGCTGCCGGCGTAGCCGGTGGCCTTCTCGGAGGGCTGCTCTTAGGCGGCGCACTTGCCCCGCGTCCGCATTACTACGCTCCTGCCCCGGTATATGTGCAGCCCGAGCCGGTTTACGTCGAGCCGCGGCGCTATCGCTGTTATTGGGCACGCGGCGAATCCTATTGGGATGACTATCGTGGCGTCTGGCGGCATCAGCGGTTCAGGGTTTGCGATTAATGCACGGTAAAGCATATGGCCTTCGGGGGAGGGGGGCCGCATACAAGTAAAAGCCCACATTTACGTTTTTCTAATTTTGGGCGTTTAATATCATAGATGTGCCGGGATTAGGTCTGAGCCTCGGTACGTTTCAGAGAGGCTCTGGCTGCGACGCCAGAGCTTTTTTGTCATAGATGAAAAGGTGCAATAGTTTGCGCCGAAATTCTTGATCCGTAATCTCTTGATCCGCAATCTAAAGGCGACTGAGGATGGATAACCGGCGTGCTTCGCGAAATAAAAGTTTTTTGCGTGGATTTGTATATTTCGGAAACGGCCCTTCCGCAGTTGATTGCACAGTTCGAGATATTTCGGATACCGGCGCGCGCTTGAAATTTGTTGGCTTGCCCGCTTCATCTGAAACGCTAACGCTGACCATACCCGCGAAGGGCCAAACCTTCAAAGCGAAGGTTATTTGGCAACAGTCCAACGAAATTGGGATAGCCTTCCTTGAGGTTCCTGCGGCTGCTGTTGAAAAATCCAGCGATGCCGATCTCTCGGTTCGAGTGGAAAAGCTTGAGGCAGAAATTGCCTCGCTCAAACATTTGATAAGAGAAATTCGACAAGGCGGCACCATCGCCTCGGATGCAGCCTAGCTTACCGCATTGAATATTACAAATATTTAATAAACGTCTTGACGCGTTTGCGTTTGCATCGCGGTAAAAGCTCTGGCGCCGAGGACCCTCAGCTAGGTCACTGCTCGGCTCTACGGGTGAAAGAGCGCAAACCTAAATGTACAAGATCGATTCTGCGGTCACGCAATGGATTAATAACCTGGCGGGTGGCAACGCGGCTCTTGATCTTTTTATGATTGCTATCTCGTTAGTCGGCGTACCCATCTTGGTGCTCGCGGTCGTTATCCAATGGTGGTTGCCTGAGCATAACCTGACCAAGCGGCACACATTAGTGGCGGCCGGGTTCTCCTTTCTGCTCGGCCTCGCGCTAAACCAGATTGTCTTGTTGTTTGTTCACCGCATCCGCCCTTATGAAAGTGGCCTGACGCACCTGCTGATCGGGCCTAGTTCGGACTATTCGTTCCCCTCGGACCATGCGACCGCTGCCTTCGCAATTGCTGCTGCTTTCTTATTGCACGGCAAGCGCGGCGTCGGTATCGCCTTCTTGGCCGCAGCATTATTTATGATCGTCTCGCGCGTCTATGTGGGAACACATTACGCTAGCGATGTGCTCGGCGGTGCGGTTACAGGTATCCTGGCGGCCATTGCCGTGCGCGTCGTCTATCGGGCGGGCACCAAGCTCGATCGCATCATTACCAATCTGTTATAGGTCATAATGGATATTTTGCCGGCAACGTGGATACAAGACCTGATCCACAATTACGGACTTTGGGTATTGTTCGCGGCAATCATGATGGAAAGCGCGGGAATTCCTGTGCCGGGAGAAACAGCGGTGGTGAGCGCAGGCATTTATGCTGGATCGACCCATCAAATTGGCATCACATCAATTATTCTTGTTGCGGCTACAGCCGCTGTTCTCGGCGATAACCTTGGTTACCTGATTGGTCGGACTATTGGGATACGCGTGCTGGCGCGATACGGCAAATACGTTCGTCTTAACGAGACGCGGCTCAAGATAGGTCAATATTTATTTCTACGGCATGGCGGAAAAATCGTCTTGTTTGGCAGGTTCGTCGCGCTTCTTCG
>JAQSCR010000084.1 GCA_029945495.1 Pseudolabrys sp.
GCAGCAGCGTGGTCTTGCCGCAGCCGGACGGGCCGACAATGGCGACGATTTCGCGTTGGCCGACGTCGAAGTTGATGTCGCGGAACACTTCGAGTGCGCCGTAATGCTTGCCGAGCCCGCGCACGCGGATGCGCGGTTCGTCGGCTTTCGCAGGCTGCGCAAGAGAGCTGGCAAGCGAGCTACCCTGGGTATGGGCTTCGGGCATCGGCGTTTCTCTCCAAAGTATTCTTGCCAAACTATTTTTGTAACGCCGGTTGCCCCGCGAAGTCCGGCCCGGCTTGGCCTGGACCCATGTTGCCGCAATGCGGCGACCTGAGCAACGTCAACGAGTCTCGGCCTAACGTCCTTTCAGCATTGGAAAATTCCGCCCGGCCGGACGCCAACCGGCGGTCACCCCGTTCCGCGAGCCGGCGCCGGTAAAGAACTCCTTAACCATGCAGGGCCTAAGCCTGAACGGGTCCCTATTCGTCCATTCCGTCAGGCCAAACACGATGCGTCTGCAAGCCGTCAAAGCGCTGAACATCGTGGCGGCAGGGCTATGGCTGGCCGGCTGCAGCGTCACCAGCGACGTCGGCTCGATGTTTTCCGGCAAGCGGGGCAGCGACGAAGCGCGCGCCACCATGCCGCCGCCGCCCATGACTTCGTCGCCCATGACTCCGCCACCCATGACCGAGACCACCGGTTCGATTGCGCCACGTCATAACGCCGGCGCGCCGGCGGCGGACGAGGCGCCACCAAAACCATCGGCGCCGATTATCGCCGCCGCGCCGGTTCTGCCCGGCACCGACGGCAAGGACGATGTCAGCCGCGGCCGTGCCCAGTTTCGCGCCGGCAACTTCGCCGAGGCCGAAGTCTCGTTCGACCGCGCCGCCAAGATGAACCCGCGCGACGCCGAGGCATGGCTGGGTCTCGCCGCCTGTTATGACCGTATGCGCCGCTTCGAGCTGGCCGATCGCGCTTACGTGCAGGCGTCGGCGATCAACGGCCCGACCGCCGAGATTCTCAACAACCAGGGCTTCTCGTATTTCCTGCGCGGCGATCTCGCCCGCGCCCGCACGACGCTCTCCGTCGCGCAGAAGAAAGACCCGAGCAACAAATTTGTGCAGAACAATCTGCGCATGCTCGAGCAAAAAGAGCGCAGCGCCAAGGCGCAATAGCGCGCGCAACGTTTGCGTGCCGTCGCCGCCTCAATAAGACGGCGGCCCCAGGATCGCATCCGTTATCGCAAAGCCTTCCAGAACCGCCTGCGCGGCAATCGACGCGCAGGCCAGCGCATCCGAGCCGGCATCGTGATGCTTCAAGTCGATGCCGAGCTGGCTCGACACATAAGCAAGATTGGCCGGCTTGAATTTGAAATGCGCGCGGGCGATCCGCACCGTGCAGGCAAACGGCGTCGAAGGCTTCGGCTTGCCGGCCACGCCGCAGCAGGTGAAGAGAACCTTGCGGTCGAACGGCGCGTTGTGCGCGATCAGATAGTCGGCATCGGCCCAATGGCTCTGCAGATCGTCCCAGACCTCGCCGAACTCCGCCTCGCCGCTCACGTCGTCCCAGGTGATGCCGTGGATGTAGGTGAAGACGAATTTCTCCCGCGGCGGCCGGATCAGGCGGGCATCGGACTTGGCAATCCTGCCGTCCTCGATCGACACGATGCCGAGCGCGCAGGCGCTGTCGGCGCCGAAGTCGGCAGTTTCAAAGTCGATGGCGACGATTTTCATGGCGGCACGTTAGAGGTTTCAAGGCTTTGCCGAAACGCCGGAACGCGACTTTTCCCAATGCCTGTAGGGTCGGCTAGGGCGCCTCCACCAAGCTTGCGGTTTTGTAACGGGCAATCGGCAAAGATGCGCTTACATAGACCGGGCGAAAGAATTCATACGCGTGATTCATTGGCTTGCCGGCAAAGCTTAAGGACACAAAGCCTAAGGACAATAGCAGCGATGTTCGGTTCCTTTCGAAAACTGATGGCGGAGCTCGTCGACGGCGGCAAGCCGGCGCACGAATACGGCGACAACGATTACAGGCTCGCCGCTGCGAGCCTGCTGGTGCACACCGCCAATATCGACGGCAATATTTCAGACGCCGAGAACGCGCGCCTGCACGAAGTCATCAAGCAGCGCTTCGCGCTGGACGATGGCGCCACCGACCGGCTGGTCGAGGAAGCAACCGAGGCCGACGCGAAAGCCATCGATCTCTATCAATTCACCACCAGGCTCAATCGTGCGCTCGATGACGCCGGCCGCGTCCGGCTGGTCGAAATGATGTGGCAAATCGTCTATGCCGACGGCGCGGTGACCGAATTCGAAGATAATCTGATCTGGCGCGCCGCCGATCTGCTAAACGTGTCGCGCGACGCGCGCATCGCGTTGCGCGAGCGGGTTGCCGCGGCGCAGGCAAAGACGACGTAACGAAAAGGCGACCCAGCGACATGGCTGACTTGCGTCCCGTCACTCTCATCACCGGCGCGTAGGCCGGATCAGCCAGGCCTCGGCCCGGGTGATCTTGCAGTCCCCGATTGACCCGATACCGAGCGCGCAGGCGCTATCCACGCCGAATTCGCAAAATGCGAGCCCAAATGAGTGGCGATAACCGTGGTGGTCTTTCGGTGCGCTACGCCTCGCACTTTTCACAAGGGCAAAATTACCGACGGACGGCATACCCCGTGCCGCAACGAATATGGGCGATGACTGGCGCCTTGAGAAGAAGTGCCCGGGACAAGGCAGGGCCATCGGCATAATATCCATTGCGCGGGGTTTTCAGATTCCGTGGAAGCGAGCCGGCGCGAGACCGGCCGGACAACGAATTCTTAGGGGGAAGCCAATGACCATCAGCGCAGTGAACGCCGGCGCGCGTCTCGACCGGCTGCCGATCTCATCGTTCCATTATCGAATCTTCTGGCTGGTCGGCGCCGGCATGTTCTTCGACGGCTACGATCTCTATGTCGCCGGTGGCGTGCTCGCCTCCGCGGTGCAGACCAAGTTCTCGACCGTGCCGCAGAACCTGCAATTCATATCGCTGACATTTGTCGGCATGACCATCGGTGCGCTGATCACCGGCTTTGTCGGCGACAAATACGGCCGTCGCTTCACCTATCAGATCAATCTGCTGATCTTCGGCCTCGCTTCGCTTGCCGCGGCATTCTCGCAGGACATGACGCAGCTCATCGTCTGCCGCTTCATCCAGGGACTGGGCCTAGGGGCCGAAATCGTCGTCGGTTATTCGACCGTCACCGAATTCGTGCCGCCGAAGACGCGCGGCCGCTGGCTGTCGATGATGGCCTTCATCGTCGTCGCCGGTTTCCCGGTCACCGCCATTCTCGGCTATCTCATCATTCCGAATTTCGGCTGGCGGCCGATGTTCGTCATCGCCGGCGTCGGCTCGCTGATCGTCTGGTATCTGCGCAAGAACCTGCCGGAATCGCCGCGCTGGCTGGAATCGCAAGGCCGCGCCGCCGAAGCCGAAGCGTTGATGCAGTCGATCGAGAAGGAATCGTCGGGTGGCGCCGCGCTGCCGCCGCCGGTGATCGTCGCGCCGGTCGTGCAACTGACCGCCGCCGATATGTTCAAGCCGCCGATCCTGCAACGGCTGCTGGTCGGCAGTTGGGTGCTGATCACCATCAACACGCTGATCTTCGGCTTCGTGATTTTCCTGCCGCAGTTCTTCCTGCGCCAGGGACTGACCATCGCCAACTCGCTCGGTTACACGGTGGTGCTGTCGGCGGCCTCATTGGTCGGCTGCGCCATCGGCGCCTGGAGTTCCGATGCGATCGGCCGGCGCTGGAGCATCATCGGCGCCTCGGTCGTGACCATTGTGTTCGGTTATATCTACGCGCGGTTCAACGCCGCGTCCGATCCAGCGATCGTATTGTCCGTCGGCTTCGTGCTGATCGCGGCGATCTATGTGCAGACCGCGATTCTTTTTGGGGTCTACACGCCGGAACTGTTCCCGACCGAGATAAGGCTGCGCGCCAACGGCATCTGCAACACGCTCGGCCGTGGCGCGACGGTGGTGTCGCCGTTCATCGTCGGCGCGCTGATGGCGAGCTACGCCTTGCCCGGCGTCGTCTGGCTGATGATCGGGCTGGTCGTGATCCAGATCGTCGCGGTCTATTTGTGGGGCGTCGAGCCGCGCAACCGCGGGCTGGAGGACGTCGCCGCCGCCTGAGAAACCGTCATGGCCGGGCTTGTCCCGGCCATCTACGGCTTCTTTTTTTCTCTTGAGAAAGTCGTGAATGCCCGGCACAAGGCCGGGCATGACGGCGGAGAGTTCGGCGCAACGATGAAATATTCCATCAAAGCATGAGCAACTTGCGTCCCGTCACTCTCATCACCGGCGCGTCGGCCGGTATCGGCGTCGCGCTGGCGCGGGAGTTTGCGCGCCACGGTCACGCTCTGGCGCTGGTGGCGCGCCGCGCCGACCGGCTCAATCTGCTGGCCGATGAGATTGCCGCGACCGGCGCGCGGCGGCCAATCGTGATTGCGTCCGATCTCACCCTTGCCGGCGCCGTGCAGACGATCGGCGAATTGCTCACCGCGTCCGGCGCCGAGCCGCAATATGTCGTCAACAATGCCGGCTTCGGGCTGGTTGGCGTTGCCTCGTCGCTCGACCGCGCCGAGCAGTTGGCGATGATCGACCTCAATATGCGTCTGCTCACCGAACTGTCGCTGGCCTTTGTCGACAGCCTGCAGCGGC
>JAQSCR010000085.1 GCA_029945495.1 Pseudolabrys sp.
ACCGCACGGTGCCGGAGCTGTCGCTCGAGCAGATCGACAATCAACTCGCGCTCGGCGTCGACCGGGTGATGTGCGAAGGCTCGCTCTACGACCGCGAGCTGGCGGCGCTGGCGATCAAGCAGGCGCGTGGCGACATGATCGAGGCGATCTTCCTGCTGCGCGCCTATCGTACCACGTTGCCGCGCTTCGGCGCATCGGCGCCGATCGAAACCGGCGCCATGGATATTCGCCGCCGCATTTCGGCGACCTTCAAGGATCTGCCGGGCGGCCAGGTGCTGGGCCCGACCTTCGACTACACCCATCGCCTGCTCGACCATACGTTGGCCGGAGACTGCGACGTATCGCCCGCCGGCACCGCGCCGGCTGACGAGACGACGTTTCGCTCGGTTGCCGACCTGCTCGCCGGCGGAGGCCTGATCGAAGGCGAAGCCGAGCCTGCCGGCGACGTCGGCGATCTCACCCGCGAGCCGCTGTCGTTTCCCGCCGGCCGCGATCTGCGCCTGCAGAATCTGGCGCGCGGCGACGAAGGCTTCCTGCTGGCGCTCGCTTATTCGACGCAGCGCGGCTTCGGCCGCAATCATCCTTTCGCCGGCGAGATCCGCTACGGCGAGGTCGAGGTCGAATTCTTCGCCGAAGACGCCGGCTTCGCTGTGCCGCTCGGTGCCATCGCCATCACCGAGTGCCAGATGGTCAATCAGTTTACGGGCAGCGCGACGCAGGCGCCGCGTTTCACCCGCGGTTACGGCATTTCATTTGGCCAGAGCGAGCGCAAATCCATGGCCATGGCCTTGGTCGATCGCGCGCTACGCGCCAAGGAACTGGGCGAGGAAGCCGTCGCGCCGGCACAGGACGAGGAATTCGTGCTCAGCCATTCCGACAATGTGCAGGCCACCGGTTTCGTCGAGCACTTGAAGCTGCCGCATTATGTCGACTTCCAGGCCGAGCTCGGCCTGTTGCGCAAACTGCAGGCGGAATTCTTCGCGCGCGACGCGCAAGCCGACACACCGATGCAGGACGCCGCCGAATGACCGCGCCGGTTTACAATTTCGCCTATCTCGACGAACAGACCAAGCGGATGATCCGCCGCGCGATCCTCAAGGCGATCGCCATTCCCGGTTATCAAGTGCCGTTCGCCAGCCGAGAAATGCCGATGCCTTATGGCTGGGGCACCGGCGGCGTGCAGCTCACCGCCTCGATCCTCGGCCCGGACGACGTGCTCAAGGTGATCGACCAGGGCTCCGACGACACCACCAACGCGGTGTCGATCCGCAAGTTCTTCACCCGAACCGCCGGCGTGCGCACCACCACCGCGACGGTGGACGCCACCGTGATCCAGACCCGCCACCGCGTGCCGGAAACCGCGCTGACCGAGAGCCAGGTGCTGGTCTATCAGGTGCCGATCCCGGAACCCTTACGCTTTCTCGAGCCGCGCGAAGCCGAGACGCGCCGCATGCATGCGCTGTCGGAATACGGCCTGATGCATGTGAAGCTGTACGAGGACATCGCCCGGCACGGCCACATCGCCACGGCCTACGCTTATCCGGTTCAGGTCGACAGCCGCTATGTCATGGACCCCTCGCCGATTCCGAAGTTCGACAATCCGAAGCTGTCCGATTGCGCCGCGCTGCAATTGTTCGGCGCCGGCCGCGAAAAGCGCATCTACGCCATCCCGCCCTATACGCGCGTGACCTCGCTCGACTTCGACGATCACCCTTTCGAGCCCTATCGCCATGACGCTTCATGTGAACTGTGCGCGGCGACCGACAGCTATCTCGACGAAGTCATCACCGACGACGAAGGCCACCGCATGTTCGTCTGCTCCGACACCGATTATTGCGAAGAGCGCCGCGCGCTCGGCCATGGCTCGGCGGTCGCATCGCACGGGGAAGCCGCCCAATGACTGAAGTAACCCATGACTGAAGCCGACAACCTTATCATTCGCGAGGCCGACCGCGGCGACCTGCCCGGCGTGCTGGCGCTTTACGCACAGCCCGATCTCGACGACGGCGTCGTCCTGCCGCTCTACGACGCCGAACGCATCTTCGCGCGCTTTGCCCGCTATCCCGACTACACGCTCTATGTCGCCGAGCAGGACGGCCGCATCGTCGGCAGCTTCGCGCTGCTGATCATGGACAATCTCGGCCATCTCGGCGCGCCGTCGGCGCTGGTCGAGGACGTCGCGGTCGGCCCGGTGCTGCAAGGCCGCGGCATCGGCCGCGCCATGATGCGCTTTGCCATGAGCCGCGCCAGCGACAAGCATTGCTACAAGATCATGCTGTCGTCGAATGCCAAGCGCGAGCGCGCGCACAGCTTCTACGAATCGCTCGGCTTCGAGCGGCACGGCTTCAGCTTCCGCATCATGCTCGAACAGGTGACGGCGTGAACGAACAGCCTTTGCTGATCGCCGAAGGCCTGACCAAATATTATGGCCGCCAGCTCGGCTGCCGCGACGCCTCGTTCGAACTGTACGAAGGCGAAGTCATGGCCGTGGTCGGCGAGTCCGGTTCGGGCAAGACCACGCTCTTGCAGATGCTGTCGACCCAGATTGAGCCCTCCGCTGGGCAGATTCTCTACCGCATGCGCGACGGTTCGGTTCAGGACCTCTGGACCATGAGCGAGCCGGCGCGGCGTTTCCTACTGCGCACCGACTGGGGCTATGTGCACCAGGACCCGCAGCTCGGCCTGCGCATGGGCGTGTCGGCCGGCGGCAATGTCGGCGAGCGGCTGATGGCGGTGGGCAATCGCAATTACGCCGACATCCGCGCCACCGCCGCCGACTGGCTCGGCCGCGTTGAGATTCCAGAAGCGCGCATCGACGACACGCCGCGTACCTATTCCGGCGGCATGCGCCAACGCCTTCAAATCGCTCGCAATCTCGTCACCGCGCCGCGGCTTATCTTCATGGACGAGCCGACCGGCGGCCTCGACGTCTCGGTGCAAGCTCGGTTGCTCGATCTGCTACGTCGCATCGTCTCGGAAATGCGCATCGCGGCCATCGTCGTCACGCATGACCTCGCCGTCGCGCGTCTGTTGTCGAACCGCATCATGGTGATGAAAGGCGGCCAGGTGATCGAGGCCGGTCTCACCGACCAGGTGCTGGACGACCCGCACCAGCCCTACACCCAGTTGCTCGTGTCTTCGATTTTGCCGGCGTGAGGATGGTCATGAACGCACTCACATTGTCGGACGTGACCAAGACCTTCACCATGCATCTGCAAGGCGGCCTGCGCCTGCCGGTGCTGCGCAATGTCAGCTTCGCAGCCCACGCCGGGCAATGCATCGTTCTCACCGGCCCGTCCGGCGCCGGCAAGTCGTCGATCCTCAAGCTGATCTACGGCAATTACCGCTGCGACAGCGGGCATATTCTGGTGTCGTCTGCCGATGACACGGTCGATATCGCGACCGCCGCGCCGCGCGAAATCCTGTCGGTGCGGCAGCGCGCGCTCGGTTACGTCACGCAGTTCCTGCGGGCGGTGCCGCGCGTCTCCGCGCTCGATATCGTTGCCGAGCCCTTGATCATGAAAGGCGTCGCCCGCGACGACGCCACCGCCCGCGCCGCGATGATGTTGCGGCGCTTCAACGTGCCGGAGCGGCTGTGGAGCCTGCCGCCGGCGACGTTCTCCGGCGGCGAGCAGCAGCGCATCAATCTGGCGCGTGGCTTGTTGCCGGAACATCCGATCCTGCTGCTCGACGAGCCGACCGCCTCGCTCGACGCCGATAACCGCGCCGTCGTCGTCGACATCGTGCGCGAGCGCAAGCAGCACGGCGCCGCCATTGTCGCCATCGTGCACGACGAGAACGTGCGCGAGCAGATCGCCGACATCGCCGTCGATGTCACCCATTTCGCCACAGCGGCCTGAGGCGCACTTATGACAAACACCGGCGTCACCATCTTCGAGAATGCCCGCATTGTGCTGGCCGACGATGTGATCGAGAACGGCTATGTCGTGGTCGACAACGGGCTGATCGCCGAGGTCGGCGAAGGTTCGGCGCCCGAGCGCGGACAGAATCTCGGCGGCGATCTGCTGCTGCCCGGCCTGGTCGAACTGCACACCGACCATCTCGAAGCGCATGTCACGCCGCGCCCGAAGGTGCAGTGGGATACGGTCGCCGCCGTTCTTTCCTACGACGCGCAAATCGCCACCAGCGGCATCACCACCGTGCTCGATTCGCTGCGCGTCTGGCGCGAGGAAGGCGCCGAGGAAGTCGACGGTCAGGCCGCCGCTTTGTCTTCGGCGATCGACAGCGCCCGCAAGGCCGGCCTGCTGCGCATCGAGCATTTCCTGCATCTGCGCTGCGAAGTGCCGATGCCAAAGGTCGTCGAGGATGCCGCCGCTCTGATCGGCCTGCCCGAGGTGCGGCTGCTGTCGCTGATGGATCACACGCCCGGACAGCGTCAGTTCCGCGATCCGCAGAAGCTGCGTGAGTATTACCGCGGCAAGAGCGGCAGCAACGATGCCGAGCTGGATGCCATGTTCGCGCGGCGGATCGAGCACCATGCGCAGTATGCCGCCGGAAACTATGCCGGGCTGATCGAGCTGGCGGCCAGGCACGGTACGCCGCTCGCCAGCCACGACGACACCACCGCCGAACATGTCGAGGACGCGGTGCGCGACCTCGTCGCCATCGCCGAGTTTCCGACCACCGTCGGCGCGGCGGCGGCGTTGCATGCGGCGGGAATCAA